>JAPPMM010000028.1 GCA_028819075.1 Gammaproteobacteria bacterium | reverse complement strand
ATTAGACTTACGTGATTTCCTGCCGGGATTCAGACCCTTACCATTCCGCACACGCAGTGTTGAACACTGCGGCTGGCGAGGGGTGCTCCGCCCCCCTTCGATCCCCCCCGAAAAACCCCGCTCCGGCAGCGTTCGCGGTTGAGGGTTCCACCTGCTTCCGCAGGGTCCGCGCATCCCCCGGCCGGCCACCCGTCGGATGTTCTCCACGGGCCACCGATCACCGCCGGTCGAGGCCGTCGGCTTTCGGGTGAGTCCCCGTGGTGACCGGCGGGCGGCCTGGTCGGCGTTGCCACCCGCTTCGGCGCCGGTCCCCCCGGCCTCCGGGACGGACTCTGTCCGTCCCTCCCGCCGGGGTCGAGTCCCCTCCCCACCACACGTCCACATCGCTCGCGAGCACGCCGCCGCGACGGTGGCCCGGACCCCCGTCCTCGTCGAACCCTTCGTCGAGGTCCCCCGCTTCAACGGAGGCGTCTACAGGTCCTCCGGCTCGATCCGCGTCGGCACCACCACGGGACGCGGACGCCACGACACCGCCAAGCAGTTACGCGAAGCCCACCACGGATGTCTGGCTCAGCCCGCTCCCCAAGCACTGGAGGCGAATCCTCAACCGATGAGCCCCACCTTGCCCACCCCGCCCGCCGCCGTGATCACCACGGCCTGACCGAGCAGTTACCTCCAAAGACGTTCGCCAACGTCGATCTACATCCCGGCCAGCAAACATGAACTGATAGGGGAACGACCATAACCGTAAGTGATGTAACCCGAACAAGTCCAACAGATTACGAAAATCAATCCCATCGAGCCATGTATTCGCCCAGCCGACGATCCGATACTTACCGGCGGCGCGGGGCTCACAGCCTCTCTGGGACGCCCTTCCGGCCGCCAGGAGAACCCCCGCATCGCCGGAGTCCGGATTGGCTCGAAAGCACGACGAGACCTACAAACTCATCTTCTCCCAAAGAGCGGCGGTCGAGGAACTCATCCGCAACTTCGCGGGCAAGCGGCTGGCCGACGAACTCGACTTCGATTCACTGGAACCGCTCCCGACCGATCGCATCAGCGGCGGCCTGGTCCAACGCCGATCGGATTTGCTCTGGAAGGTGCGCTTTCGGGGCGACTGCCTGTACCTGCTGATCCTCCTGGAGTTTCAGTCGGAGAACGACCGCTTCATGGCGCTCCGCATCCTCACGTACACCTGCCTCACCTACGAGGAGTTGATCCGTCGGGGAGAGGTCAAGCCGGGCAACAAGCTGCCGCCCCTGCTGCCGGTCGCCGTCTACAACGGCCGGTCGCGCTGGCGGGCCCCCGCGGACATCGCCGAACTCATCGCCCCGGTGAAGAAGCCGCTGGCGCAGTATCTGCCGAGCTTCAGGTATCTCGTGCTGGACTTGCAGCGGATCGGCGAGAAGGACCCCGAGTCGCGGGACCTGGTGACCTCGCTCGGGATAATGGAGCGCGAACCCACGCCGGAGAACCTCGGGCGGGTCATGCAGGGCTTGAAGCGCCGGTTTCGAGGGCCGGAGTTCGCCGAGTTACACCAAGCGCTGGACTCGTGGGTAGCGGGGGCTGCGGAGGCGTGGCAGATTTCCAAAGCGGACCTGGCGGGGATGATGTCGTTGACGGAGGACGAAAAGATGTACGAGAGAGCGAAAGAGTTGAGGGACCGGGTCCACCGCGACGGGGTGCGGCAGGGCTTGGAGCAGGGCCTTGAGCAGGGCCGCATCAGGGAGCGGGCGCACCTGGTGCGGCGTCTCGCGGCCAGGAAGTTCGGGGCGGAGACGGCCGAGCGGCTGGCGCGAATCTTGGAAGACATGGCCGAAGCAGATCGGATCGACGAAGTCGTCGCTGCGATCATCGATTGCGACAGCGGAGCGGAGTTGTTTGCCCGCGTGCGTGCGTAGCACAAGTACACCCGTTCGTTGCGTTCGTTGATGGTGCTGGTGAAGATCCAGCTCTCGGTGGGGGACGAGTGATGGCGCGGGTACGTGACCGTGACGCCGGCTCGGAGAACTGCCTGGGAAAGGGCGTGTTCGACCGTGCACGGGTTTGGTTCAGGGACTGGAGAAAGGTCTGAGATCGTCCACCCGTACGAAGGGCTGACCTGTTTCGGCGGCCCGCCGTGCTTTCTCGGCGAGAACGACCGCGAGGTCGAGCCGACCTGACAGGACATCATGGAGATCGAGCCCATCCATACAGATGACGCTGTTGCCACGCCCGAAGGCAGTTAGCCCATCAGCGGAGAACCCGCTATAGCTCAACAACAGGCCGCGGGACCAGCTCGCCTTGTCCTCTACCTTGGCGTTGAAGGCACGGAGCGTCGCGGCGTCGACCAGTTCATTTCTCCATCTTGCCTCTAGCAAATAGGTGTCGCCTCCGGAGACGAAGCTGCCGTCGATTTGCTCGCCCACCAAGCGAAAAGAAGCCCGCGCAGATAACCCATACGCGTCGAACATACCCTTTAGAAACCTCTCGAATGCAAACCCGCGCTGCTGTGGCTCCAACTTGGACACGTTCAGCAAGCGCTCGGCGAGCAACGAGGCGGTCGCCGCATCAATCTGCGATTGAGCGGGAGCCGCGGAAGCCGTTTTCGATGCTGGGGGTGTGCCACCGAGCCGTTCAATGATGCGGTAGAACGCGGTCCGTACCCTCTCGTCTAGTTCCGGGTAATCGCGAGTCACGCTGCTGGTTTCACGGTATTCCCAGAGCGCACTCAGAGTATCGACGACCGTTCGGGGGGGCGCCTGTCGCAAGTAATGGCGTAGGCGTTTTGCCTTGCTTCCGCCCTGAACTGCCCAACGGGGATGGTCGATATCAACTCGCAGTTCTTCCCGAAAGAACTCGGCGAAGGTTCGATTCGAGAAGTCAAGCACGTAGCCGTCTTCCATGCCGAAAACTTTGTCGAGTATCGGCATGTCCATGGCGCGGATCTTCGCCTTCGCCCTTCGGGTCATATCTGCCTCACGCCAAGTCCTCTCGGCCACGCGTCAACCTGTCCGAAGGCATCCTGCTGCCACTGATTCACGGTGCGATTGCCAAGCAAATGGGTACCCTCCACGAACTCTCTGACGCTTGTCGGTCCGAAGTCCTCGATGCTTCTGAACTTCCCCGCGATCAAGTGGTAGCCTTCCCGGGCCGTGCGGTCACCGTAATCGCGGGCGGACTGGGGCTCCGTTACAGCCACGGAAAACACCTCGAAGCCAGGTGCTCAGCCGCCTTACGATCTCGGTCGCTGCCTGGCCAGAGGTCGAGGTACGTGATGATCGGACTGGTGCAAAAAATGCCCGGCGCCGGCTGAGCCGCGTCCTCGAACAGACTCTCATCGCGCGGGATGGTCACGGTGACATTGGCTCCTCGCTCGACATGAGTGAGCTTCAGCGCCTCCTTCAGTTTCCGGGCGCCGGGTTCGTCGGCGTAGAAGCTGTGGGTGCCGCTCCTGGCGAAGGGCGCGAACCATTGCGCAGCCGAGTGTGACGACAGAATCGCGCGCGGACGACCTGGTTTCGCGTTCAGTTTTCCCGACAGCTGGCTGGAGAGTTGTTCGCCGTGGACGAGCGTGTATCTGCTAATGGTGCGGCCGGCTGGCTTGCGGTATTCCTCGCGCCAAGTCCGTAGTAACGCGTCCGGCCGGACGAGTTTGACTCCGTTCGTCGCCTTCTCGATCCATTCCCGTGCGAGTAGGGCTTTGCGAACGTTGCTCACATGGCCGAGGCTAACGTTGGCCGCTTCAGCCAGCTCGACGACGCGCCAGGCGCGGGCGGGCTCGCGAAGGAGCACCCGGAGGATGGCGGCCGCCTTCGGGGCGAAGACCGACCTCAGCGCGCGCGTTTCTGCTCTGGGCCGGTCTGCGACAGCCCGATCGATGTAGACATGATCGAATGCGAGGTGAGCGTTGCCGACCAGATCCAGATAGGCAACATCGTGATCCAGGCAGATCGACCGGGACTCGGGAGACAGGTAGGGACTTACGAGCATGGGAATCCACCGTCGGTGGGAATCGTCGTAAGCGTACTGACCAACATGAGCCAGGTATCCCTTGAGTTGGTAGACCGCGGACCGGACGAATCGGGGAGCACCGTTCCGCTTGACGTCGATGACGAGTACATAGGTGTGATCACCGTGTTCGAACTCGATACGCCCGTCGACGGGATGGCCGCTCCCGGGCAGTTGGTCGCGAACCGCACTGGTGGCCTTCAGGTGGGGGACATGCCCGAGCAGGTCACCGACGGCGCTCAGGGCGGCGGCCGCCAAGTCGTTTACTGGAGTTGATGTTTTCATCGTGCGCTGAAATTACGGGTTATGGTGAAAATGTCAACCCTCCTGCTCGAGTTCGGCGACGTCCTGCGAGAGCGTCCACCGTCATCGGCGTCCGGTGTTCGTTGCAAGCCGCCCGCCCTCCCCAACGCCTCCCGGTGGCCGACTCCCGACGGCAACCTCATATTTCCCCGCATGAAACCTCGACCAACCGCCAAATCGTCCCTCCAGGCGCAAGCCGCAGCCCCTCCGCGCAACCGCAAGCCCCGGTCCGCACCCACGCTCCCCCGCCTGCTCGCCGCTGCGTTCGTCCTGCTGGCCTCCGCCGCGTGTTCATCCGGCGGGGACGACGCCGCCTTCCCAAGCCGCCCCATCGAAATCGTCTCCTGGGCGACCCCCGGAGGCCCCTCGGACCTCCTCTCGCGGGCGCTGGCCGATGCGGCGCCGCCGCACTTCGACGGGCAGCGCGTGACCGTGATGACCCGGCAGGGCGGGGCGGGGGCCGCAGGCATGCAGTACATGCAGGGCCGCGCGGGGGACCCCCACGTGCTCGGCGTGTTCACGGCGAGCGGGACGGTGAACATGGCGACGGGGCGGATCCCGTTCGCCCCGGAGGACTTCACGCCCATCCTCCGCATCCAGATCGATCCCTTCCTCGTCGCGGTGCGGGACGACAGCCCTTTCGGCACGCTGGGAGACCTGTTCGAGGCCGCCCACGCCCGGCCCGGCGAGGTGTCGGTGTCCGGGTTCGGCGCGGCGTCGGCCCATTTCCTCGGCTTCGCCCGGTTGCGGGCGGTGGCGGGAGATCCGGATATCCGCTGGATCGCCTACGAGGGCTCGGCCGACGCGGTGGTCGCGGCGCTCGGCGGCCACACCGACGCGGCGCACACGAACTACAACATCGTGCGCGAGCACCTGCGCGCGGGGACGATGCGCGTGCTGGGGACCGCGATGCCCGTCGAGGCGCTCCCGGACACCCCGAGCTACGCGGACCAGGGGTACGATCTCCAGCCCGTCCACTGGCGGGGAGTGGTGGGCCCGCCGGGGCTGGACCCCGAGACGCGGGCCGACATCCGCGCCCGCCTAATGGCCGCGATCGACGATCCGGGGTTCAGGGAATACATGGAGCGCGCCGCCCTCGAGTTCGCGACGATGGAGGATGCGGACGCGTTCGGGGCCTGGATGGCGGAGGAAGTCACGACGAGCCGGGACCTGCTGCGACGGCTGGGATTCCTGGATGGGTAGCCGTTCCGCGCGCGCAAGCCTGCCGCGACGCCTCCTGACGGAGACGGTGCTGCTCGCCGCCATCGGAGCCGCGGTCCTGCTCGACTCGCGCGGTTATCCCCCTTCGCTGACCGAGGGCGCCCCGGGCCCGGCCTTCTTCCCCCGGCTGCTCGCGGTGCTCCTCATCGCCTGCGCGGCCTGGCTCGCGGTCCGAGCGTGGCGCGGCGCGGGGGAGGGAGGCTCGGGCGGCGGATCCGCCGGCGCATCGGGCGGCGAATCCCGCGCAGCACGTTCCCGCGGAAACTCCGGCGCGGCGCGTTCCCGCGGAAACGTTGCCTCGGACTCTGCCGCGGGCTCGGGCGTCAGAAGCCGAATCCCGCGCTTGGGAGTCTGGATCGCCGTCGGGTGGATCGCCGCCTTCCTCCTCGTGTGGCCGCGGCTCGGAACCGTCCTCTCGGTGCCGCTCCTCGTCGTCGGTCTCATGTGGCTGACGGGCGAGCGTTCGTGGCGGACGATGGTCTCGGTGCCGCTCGCCTTTGCCGGGTTCATCTACCTCGTGTTCATGGTGCTGCTCGGCGTGCCGCTGCCGGCCGGGTTCTGACCGGGCGACGCGGGGCGTGACGGCCTTCCTCGACGGTCTCCTGACGGCGCTCCAGCCGGGGAACCTCGCCGCGCTGCTGGCGGGCAGCCTGCTCGGGGTGTTCGCGGGGGCGATGCCAGGGCTGAGCTCGACGGTGGGACTCGCGCTCGTCCTCCCGGTCACCTTCGCGCTCGACCCGACGCCGGCGCTCCTGATGATGGTCTCGATCTACATGGCGGCGGAGTACGGGGGATCGATCACGGCGATCGCGATCGGGGTTCCAGGCAGTTCGCCCGCGCTCGCGACGACCTTCGACGGCTACGCCATGACGCGCCGGGGCGAGGCGGGGCGCGCGCTGGGGATCTCCCTCTTCTCGTCCATGAGCGGGGGGCTCCTGGGGACGATTCTCCTCGTGCTGGCGCTCGGGCCGCTCTCGCGGGCGGCGATCGCCTTCGGGCCGGCGGAGTACTTCGGGCTCGGCGTGTTCGGCCTGTCGATCGTCGCGAACCTCGTGGGAAGGGATCCTCTGAAGGGGATCATCAGCGCGCTGCTGGGACTCGTGTTCTTCATCGTCGGGCTGGACGTGCTCACGGGGGCGCCAAGGCTCACGCTGGGCACGAACATGCTCATGGACGGGCTCGGGCTGGTGCCGATGCTGATCGGCTTCTTCGCCATCGCCGAGGCACTGAAGGCGGTGGCCGGCGGACGCGAGGCGACGGCGCCCGGGGCCGGCATCACGGGGGCGCTGCCCAAGGCCCGCGAGCTGTTCGGGCTCTGGCGCACGATTCTGCGCGGGTCGGCGATCGGCGGAGTGATCGGAGCCATTCCCGGCGCCGGGGCGACGATCGCCTCGATCGTGGCGTGGAACGAGGAGCGGCGCGTCTCGAAGGACCGGGAGCGGTTCGGGACGGGAGTGCCGGCCGGCATCGCGGCGCCCGAGGCGGCGAACAACTCCTGCGTGGGCGCCGCCATGATCCCCCTTCTCGCGCTGGGGATTCCGGGGTCGGCCAGCGCCGCCGTGCTGCTCGGGGGCCTCACTGTGCAGGGCGTCGCCCCGGGCCCGCTGCTGATGGCCGAGCGCGCCGAACTTGTCTACGCGCTCTACGCCGGGTTCCTGGTGGCGGTGCTGCTCATGCTGGCCGTTGGCCGCCTCGGGATCCCGCTGTGGACGCGCGTCGTGCGGCTGCGGCCGTCGATCCTGATGCCGCTGGTCGTCGCCATCTCGCTCGTGGGCGTCTTCGCCCTGCGCGGGAACGCAGCCGACGCCTGGGTGGCCCTCTTCTTCGGGGTCGTCGGCTTCGCCATGCTGCGCGCCGGGTATCCGCTGGCGCCAGCCGTGCTCGGCCTCATCCTCGGTCCCATGATCGAGACCAACTATCGGCGGGCTCTCACGCTGTCTTCGGGCTCGCACACGATCTTCCTCGAGAGTCCGATCGGCCTGGTGCTGCTCGCGCTGGCGGTGGTCAGCTTCGCGGCCCCGGCGATCAGGAACCGTCTCGTTTCCGGAAAACGACAAGCAAAGGAGCAAGAGTGAGCGCGACACGCGCGGTCATCGACTTCATCCTCGAAACGAACATCGCGGACTTCCCGGAGCGGCTGCTGAGCGAGGGTCGGCGCTGCGTGCTGGACGGCACGGGCGTGATCCTCGCCGGGTCCACGGATGCCTGCTCCCGCATCGTGCAGGACCAGATCGCGGCGCAGGGGGGGCATGCCGAGGCGACCATCTTCGGGCTGCCGGACACCCGTGCCCCGGCCCCGCTCGCGGCGCGCGCCAACGGCACGGCGGGCCACGCGATGGACTTCGACGACACGCAGCTCTCGAACGCCCCCGACCGCATCTTCGGGCTCCTCACGCACCCCACGGTGGCGCCGCTGTCGGCGGGCTACGCGATGGCGGAACGGGTCGGAGCCACGGGCGCCGAGTTCCTGGAGGCGTTCCTCATCGGCTTCGAGGTGGAGTGCAAGATCGCCGAGGCGATCGATCCGCGGCACTACCGGGAAGGGTTCCACTCGACCGCGACCATCGGCACGCTCGGGGCCTGCGCGACGGCCGCCAGGCTGGCCGGGCTGGAGGCGGACGAGCTCGCCATGGCGCTCGGCATCGCGGCGAGCCTCTCGTCGGGGATCCGGCTCGGCTTCGGCACCATGACCAAGCCGCTCCACGCCGGGCGCGCTGCCGAGAACGGCATCGTGGCGGTCGAACTCGCGGCGCGCGGCTTCACGGCCGGGAACGATGCGCTGGAGGCGCCGTGGGGCTTCTTCCGCGTGTTCGGCGGCGGCTTCGAGCCCGAACGGCTGGTCGGCGCCCTCGGCGCGCCCTACACCCTGCTCGACCCCGGCGTGTCCGTGAAGCCCTTCCCCTCGGGAAGCCTCGGCCACCCCAGCATGGCCGCCATGCTCGAACTCGTAACTGGGCACGACCTCGCACCGGACGACATCGCCGGCATCACCTTCCGCGCCGGCCACAACATCCTGAAACCGCTCAGGTATCCTGTCCCCACCAACGAGCTGGAGGCGAAGTTCTGCATCCCCTTCGTCCTCTCGAGCATCGTCCTCCGGCGCCGGGCCGGAATCCGCGAGTTCCACGACGACTTCGTCCTCTCCGAGGAGGCGGCGGACATGATGCGCCGGGTGACGGTCCGGTTCGACGAGGCCATCGACGCGCGCGGCTACGACCGCATGCGCAGCGCCATCGACGTCCACCTCCGTGACGGCACCGAACTCCACACCGAGGCGGACACGTATCCCGGCGGCCCGGAGCGGCCCCTGAGCCGGGAGGAACTGCACGCGAAGTTCCGCGACTGCGCGAGCCTCGTGATGGACGATGTGGGCATTGATGGGGCGCTAGAAACGCTCGAGCGCGTGGACGAGCTGGGGGACATCGGGGAGTTGGTGCGTACTACCGTTCACGCCTCCGGTACCGGCCCATGAAACCCAGATCCATGACGGCTACGCCAAGCTCTGAATCGATGGTGAAGGTCGCGAACGAACTCCGATCCATCTGGCCGTCTCCGCCGTCGAAATAGAGACGGAACACGTCGTCGTTCCAGTGCTCCATGTCGCCGGAGAAGGTGCCCGGCTCTCCGAAGTGCAGCCTTAGCCACCCGTCCTGCGCGAGCACGACCTCGGCGTGGCCGGCTCCGAGCGGGTCTGCATAACTGCCCACGTATTCGGCGAGGGGCAAAGTGGGCAGGGTTTCCGGAACGCGGGCCGAATCCTGCGCCGCGAGGGTGCTGTCGATCTGTTCGACGATCGCGGTCTTGTGGGCCATGGACTCCCGGTGCCAGTCTCGCGGCTCGCGGTCGAGTAGGCGGGCGAATACCCACGCGCTGATTTCGTGGTGCGGGTGGAACCATGCGTCTCCGTTCGCCAGGACCACGACGCCCGCGGAGATGTCCGGAAGCAGCGCCACATACGCCGGAAAACCGAGGATGCCGCCGCCGTGGGACAGGTACGGGTGGCCCTCGAAGGTGGTGCGACTCCACCCCAGAGCGTAGGTGCCGCTGCTGGTGTCGTCCGCGAAGAGGAAGGTGGCGCCGCTCGCTACCTGGGGGGCGTGCATCTCCTCCACCGTCGCCTCCCGGAGCACGGGGCGGTCGCCGAACTTCCCCCGCGCGAGGTGCATGCGGACCCAGTTCGCCATCTCTGCGGCGCTGGACACCACGCTTCCCGCCGCCTGCATGCTGTCGAACGACTGCCAGGCCAGGACCCTGCGCATCCCCTCGCGATCGGCGCCGTGCGGCATCGCGACATTCCTGCCCGGCGCGTCGGCAATCCCCACCGTGCCCGCAGGTGCCGTGCCCCAGAAGGTGGGCGCCACGAATGGCTCCTCCCACACTTCGTAGGGGCTGGCCGCGCTGTTGTGCATCTCCATGGGCCGAAAGAGACGCTCCCGGACCCATTCGCCCCACGTCCTACCGGTCACGGCCTCCACCACCAGCCCCGCCACCCCGTAGCCCTGGTTGCTGTAACGAAAGCTCTCCCTGAGCGGGGCCTGGCTGTCGAGGTGTCGAACTCGCTCCGCCGCTGCCCGGGCGTCCATGATCGCGAGCGTGGGAAAGGCGTCGCCCGGCATGCCCGACTGGTGGGACAGCAGGTCGCGAATCGTCATCTCGCGCGTGATCTCCGGGTCCTTCACCCGAAACCACGGCAGGTGCTCGACCACCGGATCGTCCCAGTGGACCAGCCCGTCGTCCACGAGGGCTCCGATCGCTGCGGCCGCGAATGACTTGGAAACGGAACCGACCTGGAAGAGAGTGTGGGCGTCGACCGGGTCTTCCCGTCCCAACTCTTTGACCCCGAACCCTTCAGCGAAGACGACTTCGTCTTCGTGCACCACGGCAACCGCCAGCCCAGGCAAGTCCCAGTCCGCCATGGACGCGTCGATGAAGTCGGAAAGGCCTGCAAGTCTGTGCCCGGAAGGGTCCTCTGCAACATCGCGGCACGCGGCCCCGCCAAGCGTGATCGCCAGGCCGACTCCCAACAACACGCGACCGGGTAGACGTCCTCGAAGTCGGGTTCGATCAACCATGTCGGGTGGCCTCACGTGCGGGTCTGTCTGGCGGGCCGGGATCTGCAGAATCACGCCCGTTGGTGGCGGTGCAATCGCCGATCATCCTGTAGTCAGACGCCCTGACCGCTGCGCTCGGTTGTCCGCCGGGGCATCGGCGCCTACGACCGAGTCAGCCTCCAGAACCTGAACAATGCGAGCCACTGGTCGAAGGTGAGGCCGCGGGGTGGTCCGGAAGGATCGAACCTGAGATCCCGGCTCAGGCGGTAGACCTGCGTTCGCGTGAATTCGGGTCGCAGGCACCGCCTGATCGAGCGGCCGTCGCGACCGAAGCAGCTCTGGATGAAGCGCCGGTAGTCCACCGCCTGGAATCGGTCCACAAGCGGTCTTGTTCGGCGGGCGAGCCAGAGCGCGACGGCGTCGACCCCAGGAGGGGGATCGAAGTCGGTACGGCGAAAGCGCCGCGCGATCTCGATCTGCCACCACGGCTTGAGTAGCAGCGAGGACAGGGTCTCTCGGGAATGGGGCGTACCCGCAAACCGCTCCGCCGCTTCACGTTGGACCACGAGATAGGCGTCCTGCGGTCGAGAATCGGCCTGGACAAGCCGCCGGACGATTGCAGCAGTCCGATTGAACGGAGTGTTCCCCAGGACCTTGTAGGGGACATCGGGTAGCCGAAACCGGAGGAAGTCGGACCGGACAATCGTGACACGGGTGTGACTCCGGAAACGCGTACGAAGCGCCTCGGATAGTGCTCCGTCGAACTCTACGGCAACGACCTCACGGCATCGACGCGCCAGTTCTCGAGTGAGAATACCACGGCCCGGCCCGATCTCGACAACCAGGTCCTCGTGTGAGAGGGGAGCCTGGGCGATCAGGCTAGCGGCAAGCGCCCTGCTCCGAAGGAAGTGCTGTGAGAGGTCCGCACGCCTGGGTGTCCGATGCCTGGACACGACGAACCAACACGAACGTAGACATGTACTCTCCGGCGGTGCACGAGCAAGATCGAGAGCCTTCGCACACTACGGTGGTGCATCAGACGTTCCTCCGCAACCGATTCCGGCGCGGGTGATTTGCGCAATCCGTCGGCCGGGAGCGACGGGAGTCCGGCACCCGGATACTCGACCTTCAGTCTCGCATGGTGTCGCCGAGGGATCTCAGAACCGCGGGCTTGAGAATCCTCCACCGGTCTCGATGTCGACGACGATCGAGCCGATCAGGTTCCCGATTGCCTTCTCCCCGCGATGCAACGCGTAACGATACAACCCGCGCCAGCCCAACGTCGTCAGCCCGCCGACCGCCGCTCCACCAGCAAGGAAGCCCAATACCGCCGCACCGGCCGCGATACTCCCGAGCCCGAGGGCGACGGCTACGCCCGCACCCGCAAAGCCGCCACCGACACCGCTCAACGACGCGGCCAACCCCGACAAGCCGCCCCCAACCCACATATTGACCTTGTGGCTGTGGATCAGGCTCGCGCGCACGGTCAACTCGGTCGCGGGGGATCCGTGTCCAGGCGCCGGAGGCTGAAAAGCAACTGCTTGAGGTCGACCCAGGCCATCTCGTAGGCGAAGGACCGATCTCCCGGGGTTGCCGAGTAGGAGTACGCGGGCACCTTGAAGACCAGCACGCCTCCGTCGAGCGGATCGGCTCCGTGTTGATCGACAAGGCTCAGGCGGACCGGGCCCTCCGGGAGGATTCGTTGCATGGCGCGGTAGACTTCCTCCGCGGGTGCGTGGATCACCCGGGAGACCTCCAGCGCAAGCGGCGGTTGGCCCAGGAAACGGGCTGCCATCTTTGATGGCCGGGCCTGGGCTCCTTCGGCGAGGGCCCGATTGCGAGCCTCGACGAGCGCATGATCCACGAACGCCGGCGAGATTCCGGCTTCTTCGGCAGCGGCCCGGACATCCGCAAGGCGGTACCCTTCGACCTCCGCTGTGTCGGAGGAACGCCCCCGTGGAGCCAACTGCCGCGAACGCTCTTCGAGGCGGCGAGCGGCCTCGGCCTGCAGCTCGGCCGCACGGTGCCAGAGTGCGCGTGCCTCCTCTTCGGAAATGCGGGTTTCGTCCTGGCTCATGGAACCGTGGCAAAGGTTACCATTCGATCGAAAGGACCGCGATGACGGTCGGGGCAGCCGCGTCGGATATCTCCTCTACATAGATCGTATCGCGGTGCGGTGCATCCACGATCCTGCCAAGTCCTTCAATCGTTCCGCACTCCTGCACCCGGCCGTTGTCCAGAAGGCATGTGAAGACGTGATGGACGACCGTGGCCAACTCCTCGTCATGGCTTGTGTAGACCGACAGGAAGCGGTCGCGCCACACGTATGCCTCGGCGTGAGTCGTCCAGGTCGACAGAAAGGCGAACATGCCGGACTGCGACATACCCGCGAACGGCCGATCCTCCGGCGCCCGGTAGAACGGCGGTGCGTAGCTGAGGCCGGGCACCTCACCGTCAATCACCTGAAAGGTCGGCGAGATCAGCCTGCGTGCAGCTGATGGCGTCCGTAGTTGCAGTCAGATAGGAGTACTGCATCCGAGCGAGCACCCCGCCCTCCGCCTCGCTGATTGCAAAGCGGCCGTCTCTGGAGCACGAACTCGACACCCACTCACCCCCGTGGGTGAGCCGATGAGCGATGTGCCACTGGCCGGACTTCTCCTCCGGCCGGAAAGGCGTGATGACTACCAGCCCGGCCGCATCTGCGGTGATGTCTGTCGGACTGCCCGTCACCTGCAGGTCTCGAAGCTCGATGAAGGTCCCGTCGTGCCTGAACACTGAAACTCTCGGCCCAAGCGTTGGGTCGACTACGTAGACGGTATCATCGAAGACAGCCAGAGCCATCGGATCGCCGAACTCCCCCGGTCCACGACCCTGTCCCCCGAAGCTGTGCACGAAGGCTCCGTTCGACTCCCGGTATGCTGTTATGGTCCGGGCCATTCCATCGAGCACGAACAGCAGCGAGTCCGATCGCGCAACTTCCGTGATTGCGTTGACGAATCCGTCGCTATCGCGGCCCAGGTCGATGGTCCGTGCGCGCCGAACCTGAAGCTCCCGTACGACAACGCCGGGGGGGAGGTCACTCTGGGGCAATGCGGCCATGGAGGGGGCCGAGTTCTCGGAACCGCAACCACCCAGGGCAATCACGAGACCGATGGTCGGCCACACCGCTTCCGCCGTGCGACAGCGTGTTGACATGCTGGACCAACTCCCCCGGGAGGCTCTCAACCAGTTGCGTTGGGGTCCAGGTCGGACCCGTGGCGGTCCTCCCTTGTTCTCCGTTTCGAGATTCCGAGTTCCAGCCTGAAGCCGCCTGCGACGCCAGCGTCGTTGGGACGCGGCGATGCTCGCACGTGGCCATGCCGCGCGGTAGTTTCCCGCCGGAAAACCACCACCGCCATGCGAAAGGCCGCCGCTCACCCCATGTTCGCCAACTACCTCGCCGGACGTATAGCCCAACTGGGGATCGTGCTGCTCCTGGTGTCGGTCGCGGTCTTCTCGATCATGCACGCCCTCCCCGGCGATCCCGTGCAGCTGATGCTCTCCGGCGCAGAGAGCGGATCGGTGACGCCGGAGCGGCAGGAGCAACTGCGCGAGGAGATGGGGCTCAACGACCCGCTCTACGTGCAGTACGGCCGGTTCCTGCGGGGCGCGGTCACGGCCGATCTGGGAACCTCGGTCCGGCTGCGCGCGCCCGTCCTCGACCTGATCCTCGACCGCCTGGGCTCGACGCTCGCTCTCAGCCTGGGCGGCATCCTCTTCGCGGTGATCATCGGGGTGACCACGGGCGTGATGGCGGCGCTCAAGCAGGGCTCGTGGATCGACGGCTTCAGCCGGGTGCTCGCCTACGCCGGGGTGTCGCTGCCCCTCTTCTGGCTCGGTCTCCTGCTGATCCTCGTGTTTGCGTTCTGGCTGCCGTGGTTCCCGCCGGCGGGATCGGAAGGACTCCGCTCGCTCGTGCTTCCCAGCCTGTCGCTGGGGCTCTTGTCTGCTGGGGTAATCGCGCGGCTGACGCGGGCGTCACTGCTCGAGGTACTCGTCGAAGACTACGTGCGCGCGGCGTGGGCGAAGGGCCTGCCCAAGCGCATCGTCTATCTGCGGCACGCGCTCCGGAACGCCTTCCTCCCGGTTCTGACCATCCTCGGGCTCCAGTTTGGGGCGATGCTCGCGGGCGCGGTCGTGACAGAAACGGTCTTCAGCCGCCCCGGGCTGGGCCGCCTGGTGGTGAGCGCGATCCTCTGGAAGGACTATCCGCTGGTGCAGGGAATCGTGCTGTTCATGGCCACGGCGTACGTCCTCGTGAACCTGCTCGTGGATCTGCTGGCGGCCTGGCTCGATCCGCGCATTCGGGACGCGACCCCGGCATGAGCATCGCGGGCCGAACCTCGACCCCGCCATGACGGTCGCTGGCCGCACCCTGACCCCGGGTTTCATCGCGGGGAGCTGCATTCTCGCGGGATGGGTGCTGCTGGCGATCTTCGCCGCCCTCGGCTCGCCCCATGATCCGCTGGTCACGGTCTCGGGGGCACGCGAGGCGCCGTCGGCGGAGTTCTGGTTCGGGACGGACCGGCTCGGCAGGGACGTGTTCAGCCGCGTGATCTACGGCGCGCGAGTGTCGCTCATCCTCGGGTTCATCAGCGTCGCCATCGGCTCGGTGCTGGGCTCGGCGCTCGGGCTCGTGTCCGGCTACTACCGCGGCCCGGTGGACACGGTGCTGATGCGCATGGTGGATGCGATGCTGGCCTTTCCCGGCATCCTCCTGGCCCTTGTCGTCATCGCGGCCCTCGGCCCGAGCATCACGAACGTCATGGTCGCGGTCGGCGTGTCCACGATCCCGCGCTACGCGCGCCTGGTGCGGGGGACGGTGCTGACCGTGCGGGAGCAGGAATACATCGACGCGGCCCGGCTCCTGGGCGTGCCGGACCTCAAAATCATCCTGCGGCACGTGCTTCCGAACACGGCGATCCCGCTGCTCGTGCTCTCGACGCTCGAGTTCGGACACGCGATATCGGTGGGCGCGGGATTGAGTTTTCTGGGACTGGGCGCGCAACCCCCGACGCCGGAGTGGGGACTGATGGTCGCCGTGGGAAGGGACGTGCTGGGGCGGGCGTGGTGGATTTCCACCTTCCCCGGGCTCGCCATATTCACAGTGGTCATGGCCACCAATCTCCTTGGCGACAGCCTGCAGGAGATGCTGGACCCGAGGCTGAAGGGCCGGTGACGGTGAACGCCAGCGCCTGCCGGGTGGAGCGACATGCTGGCCTGGAGCGAGCCGGGCAGGTGATCGCTTCATATGTTTCCAGTAGACACCAGTAAATCATCGGTAAGTCATCAGTAGACACCAGTACGAGAGAAGAGGAGAATCATCGACCGTGAGCGACAGGTGCGTAGGGGTCCAGATCGGGCCTGCGAGCTTCGTGGACGAGGGCGTGGACACTGTGCTGGACACGTTGCAACAGCGCGTGGGCGTGAATGTGGTCTTGCTGGGAACGGTGAGCTGGCTCGGGCTCAAGATCGGGCGCAGCATCTCGTGGAAGATCGACGGATGGCCCGACCACGGCGTCCGGGAGCCGCTCGAGGTCCAGGGCGGATCCTATCTCGCGCATCATCCCGAGTTCTACCGCAACACCAGCGTCACCAACTTCCGCGCACCGGACGAGGCGATGCGCGGACGGGACATTCTGGAGATGGTCGTCCCCGGTGCCCGGGAACGGGGGATGAAGGTGATCCCGGAGCTGATGGAGCCCCTCTTCAAGTATGCGGGACACGGCTCGGCGAACACCGTCCAGATCCCCAACCTGGTGCAGCTCATGGAGGTGGACTACCTGGGGCGGATCAGCGGCGCGCCGTGTCTCGAGAATCCCGACTACCGGGGGTGGTGGCACGCCCTGATCGAAGATCACTGCCGGAGCTACGACATCGACGGCATCATGTGGTGCAACGAGCGGCGGAGCCCGCTGGACCAGCTCGTCACCGGGATGGCGCCGGGATGCTTCTGTGGGCACTGCCTTGCGCGCCTGGACCGGGCCGGGATCGATGCCGAGGGTGCGCGACGGGCGTGCGCGGCGCTTCACGACTACTTCAGTACCGCGCGCGCGGGAGAGCATTTCACGGATGGCGCGCTCATCACCGGCCTCCGCGTCCTGCTCGACAATCCCGAATTCCTGCTGCTGGAGCGGCACTGGGTGGAGCGCAACAAGGACCTGGACCGCGAGCTCTACGGCCTCGTCAAGTGGTGCGATCCGGCGCTTGAGTTCGGGCTCAACGTGTGGAACCGCAACCACTTCAACCCGTTCCGCAAGGCGCAGTGGCCGTGGGCCGAGACGAAGGACTACGCCGACTGGGTGAAGCCGATCACCTATCAGCATCAGTCGGGCGGCATCTACATCAACGAGATGAAGCAGTTGCACGCGTCCCTTTTGCGCGATCTGGCGCCCCAAGAGCTGACGCCGATCATGTACCGGATTCTGGGGCTCGACGAGGCGCCGTGGGATGAGCTGCTCGGTGTGGGCATGTCGCCCGCGAGCTATGTTGGCGGGCAGTGCCGGGACACGATCGAGGCGCTGGACGGGGAGCTGCCGGTGCTGATGGGCGTCGGCGTGGACGCGCCCCGCTCCGGCCCGGATCAGGCGGCCTGTACCCCCGAGATCGTCTACGAGAGCGTGCACGCAGCGTACGAAGCGGGCGCCGCCGGCGTCATCTATTCGCCCAACTACGCGAGCATGAAGCTCACCAACCTCGATGGGGGCGCCCGGGCACTCGCGGAGCGCGGGATCTGAGGAAGCTCAGGACGAACCAGGGACAGCAGGGTCCGGGGCGGCGCGATGCTCCCGCGGGCTCGAACCGAGACTGACGGAGGCCAAGCGCATGCCCGAAGCACCAGCCTGGAAGTTCCAGCCGGTCCTGCAGGACCTGGCCCCGAGGGAGCCCGCGTCGGTGACGCTGCGGGGCCGGGTGATCACAGGGGTAGGGCGCGAGGTGATCGAAAACGGTCACGTGACCCTGCACGACGGCATGATCACGTCCGTTGGAGAGGGCGGTGGGGCCGCAGGGGATGGGCGCGAGGTGGTCGAAACGGGCGGGACCATCCTGGCCGGCCTGATCAACAGCCACGCCCACCTGGCCTGGGACGGCATCCACGACCTGGCCGCCCAGTCGCTCGGAGACGCGCCCGAGATCAGCGCCTACAAGGCGGCCGCCAACATGCTCGCCTGCCTGCGGGCGGGGATCACCCTGGTGCGCGACCTGGGGATGAACCGGAGCGGTGCCTTCGCCAAGCAGGCGGTGGAGCAGGGGGTGTTCGCGGGCCCGCGCCTGCTGATTGTCGCCGAGGCGATCGTCCAGACCGGCGGCCACACCTACTGGTGCTGCCGGGAGGCCACCGGCGCCGACGAGATGCGGCGCGCCGTGCGCGACCAGGTCAAGGACGGGGCCGACCTCATCAAGATCATGATGTGCCACGACCTCCTGGAGTTCACCGACGAGGAGCTCGAGGCCATCGTCGACGAGACCCATCGCAGCAACCTTCCCATCACCGCCCACGCCACCTTCGACGCCTGCATCGAGCGCGCGGTCGACTTCGGCATCGACACGGTCGAGCACGGCGGCAGCATGTCCGACCGGACCATCGGCAAGCTGGTCGAGCGCGGGGTTCCCATCATCACCACCTTCTCGCCCGTCCTGCTCCAGTCGAAGCCCGAGATCGCGCGCAAGTACAACATCCCGGAGTGGAAGATCAGGGAGCGCCAGCGGCTGGTCGCCGACAAGAGCCGCTACGACGGGCTGCTGAGGGCCGCGCGCGCCGGGGTGCGCATCGTGTTCGGGACGGATGCGGGGAGCCCGGCGGTGCGCCACGGCGTGGTGGTGCCGGAGATGGAGTTCATGATCAAGGTGGGCGTTGTGGCCGACAACCACGCGGCCATCATGAGCGCGACCCGCGAGGCCGCCATCATGAACCGCCTCGGCGATCGCATCGGCACCGTGGAGGAGGGCAAGGAGGCGGACGTTATCGTGGTGGACGGCAACCCGCTCGACGATCTCCGCGATCTCGAGCGCGTGCAGATGACCTTCGTGCACGGGAGCTGCCTGTACGCGCGCCCGCCGGTTGCCGCTGGGGCGGCCTGATGCGCGTTTGCTCCACCCACCGACCCACGGCGTGACTCCGATGACCCAGGCTGTCCGCGAATCCCATCTGGCCGCCCGCGCGATATGCGTGAAGTCCAGCTTCCGCACGCGCATGCTCGAGTTGTCGGCCGGACTGGACGGCATCATCGCCCTCGGCCGGGGCGATCCCGACTTCGACACGCCGCCTGCCATCGTAGCCGCGGGGGCGGAAGCCCTGGCGGGCGGCTATACCCATTACACGGCCCCTCCCGGACTCTCCGAATTGCGCGAGGCGATCTCCGGGAAGCTGAAACGCGACAACGGTCTCGACTATCCGGCCAACCAGATCATCGTCACCAACGGCGTTCAGGAAGCGCTCCTCATCTCGATCCTGGCGTTGGTCGATCCCGGCGACGAAGTGGTGCTCCAGGCGCCGCGCTTCAACGCCTTCGACTACATGGTCAACCTGGCGGGTGGCCGGGTGGTGGAGGTGCCGACCCTGGAGGAGCACGACTTCGCGCTCAGGGCCGACGCCATCCGCCACGCCCTGACGGAGCGCTCCAAGCTCCTCGTGATCGCGAATCCCAACAATCCCACCGGCGGCCTCACGCCGCACGAGGAGTTGGCGCGCATCGCAGCGCTCGCCGAAGAGCACGACTTCCTCGTCATCTCCGACGAGATCTACGAGAAGCTGATCTTCGGCGGGCAGGAACATGTCAGTCTGGGTACTTTCGGCAACCTGCTTGACCGGACGGTCACCGTAAACGGCTTCTCCAAGGCGTACGCCATGACCGGGTGGCGCATCGGTTACCTCGCCGCGCCGGCGTGGTTGATGGAGCCAGCCGTCGAGATCAAGCACACCCTGAGCATCTGCACGCCCCCGGCCCTCCAGCGCGGCGCGCTCGCGGCGCTCGAGGGTGGAGACGAGGCGGTCGCCTCGATGCTGGCCGAGTACGAGCGCCGCTTGGATCTAGTGCTGCGGACCCTCGACGACATGGAGATCTCGTATGGCCGGCCGGGCGGTGGCATGTACGTATACGCCAACATCTCGAGCACGGGGCTCGACGCCGAGACCTTCTGCCTTGAGCTGCTGCGCCAGGAGAAGGTGATGGTCTTCCCCGGGACCATGTTCGCGGATCCCGCCAACCGGCACATCCGCATCACGCTGCTGTCTCCCTATGCCTCCATGGAAGAAGCCCTGGAGCGGATGAAACACTTCGTCGAAAGGACGCGACAGCAGTGAAGTCGGGCTTGCTCCAGCGGCCGAGCCGCTCCCCGCGGGATGAGGCGCCATGAACGGTCGAACGGGGGGTGACAACGCGCGCATCCTCCTCGCAGGCGCGGGCGTCCGCGGCGCCAAATGGGCGCGTGTCATCGCCGAAGCCCCGGACGCGATCCTCGCCGGCATCGTGGATCTTGACGAATCACGCGCCCGGCGAGCCCGCGACGAACACGCACCGGACGCCCCGGTTGAACGCGAGTTCGCTTCGGCTCTCGCCCATGTGCCCGCCGACGCCGTGGTAATCGCCACCCCGCCGGACAGCCACCATGCTCTGGTGAGCCAGGCGTTCGCACGGGGCCTCGACGTCCTCTGCGAGAAGCCGCTCTCCGACGAGATGGACGAAGTCCTCGACCTCATCGCTAGGTCGGAGGAGGCCGGACGCCATCTCCTGGTCGGGATGAACTTCCGCTACCTGCCGACCTCCCAGAGGATCCGCCACTACGCGCAGAGCGGTGAACTCGGCGACCTCAGCTACGGCCATTTCACCTACCACCGCCAGCGGGACGGCAACCGCCACGACCTGAACGACTACGTGATGACGATGGCGCATCCGATGCTGCTGGAGCAGAGCATCCATCACTTCGACCTGCTGCGCTACTGCTACGACGCCGAGGTCGAGTCGCTGGTGTGCGATACCTGGCGGCCGTCGTGGAGCACCTATGAAGACGACTGCTGCGTCTCCGTGCTCTTCCGCTTCGAGAACGGAGTTCGCGCGAACTACCTGGGGACCTGGACCGCGGCCTGGAATCGCATGGACTTCCGCTGGCGCACCGAGTTCGAGGGCGCGGCCCTGATTCAGCGCGAGCAGTTCGAGGACCTGGTCCGCGTCGACTTCGATCGTCGCCTCGGACTCCGCGGCAGCAACTTCAAGGGAGACGCCGAAGCGGAGACCCCGGTCCCGGAGCCGCTCGCGCCGTGCACGGCGTTCATCGACGACACGCGTGAGCTGCTGGCCGAGTTCCTGCGCGCCGTCCGCGGCGAAGCCGAGCCCGTGACCACCGCCCGCGATCATCTGAAGACGCTTCTCGTCGTTCAGGCCTGCATCGAGTCAGAGCAGAGAAGGGGATGGGTCGCGTTGCGTGAGATGGAGGAGCGCTTCCGCGTGTCCGCGCCGCCTGTCAACACCAACACGGGCGAGGGGCGCTCCGATGCCGATGCGGGCTCTGCTCGGCGACAGATCGCCGAGAATGTCGGGCGCTCCGATGAAGAAACGGGCTTCCCCTCATGACACCCGAGCCTCCCGAAGACATTTCCCTCGACCTGCTCCGGGTTCGTGGCCTCCATACGCGGTTCCTCTCTGATCGGGGCCTCGTGCATGCGGTCAACGACGTGAGCTTCTCCGTCCGCCGGGGCGAGGCGCTTGCCCTGGTGGGGGAAAGCGGGTGCGGCAAGACCGCCTCCATGCTCTCCGTGCTCCGGCTGTTGCCGCCGCACCGCACCCGCGTCCGCGCCGACGAGGTTAGCTTCAAGGGCCGGGACCTGCTGGGGCTCGACGATGAAGAAATGAGACGTGTGCGCGGACCCGAGATCGGGATGATCTTTCAGGACCCGCGCGCATCCCTCAATCCAGTGCTCACCATCGGCCGGCAACTGACCGAGAGCCTGGAGGTGCACCTCCGCCTGGGGCGCCGCGCCGCCCGCGACCGCGCGATAGAGCTGCTCGGGTCGGTCGGCATCCCGCGGCCGGGCTCCCGGTTCGACGACTACCCGCACCAGTTCTCGGGCGGCATGTGCCAGCGGGTCATGATCGCCATCGCGCTGGCCTGCGAGCCCAGCCTCCTCATCGCCGACGAGCCCACAACCGCACTGGATGCCACCATCCAGGCGCAGATCCTCGACCTGGTCTCCGAACTGCGGGCAACGCGCGAGATGGCGATGATCTGGATCACCCACGATCTGAGCGTTGTGGCGAACCTGGCCGACCGGGTCGCGGTGATGTACGGAGGGTCGATCGTGGAGACGGCCGGTGCCCGGCGCCTGTTCGCCGCGCCGGCCCATCCCTACACCCGGGGCCTTCTGGCCTCGCTGCCCGCGCTCGGCGGGGAAGGCGGAGGGCGCCTGACTGCGATTCCGGGTCAGCCGCCCGACATGACGCGACTCCCGGTGGGGTGCGCTTTCGCGGCGCGGTGCCCGCACGCCTTCGACCGCTGCATTCGGGAGAGACCTCCGCTGCTTCCAGCGGGGAAGGGGGCGCCGTTGGGTGAGCAGCGGGCGCGTTCGAGCGAGAAACTGGCGTTCTCGGCGGACGCCGGTGCGCGCGCCGCCTGCTGGTGGGACGGATGACTCCCCTCCTCGAAGTCATCGGCCTCAAAAAGCACTTCCCCGTGCGTCGCGGAATGATGCAGCGCAGGGCCGGGTCGGTGCGCGCAGTCGATGGCGTCAGCTTCCGGCTGCATCGCGGCGAGACGCTCGGCCTGGTGGGAGAGAGCGGCTGCGGCAAAACCACCGTCGCCCGCACCATCCTCCGGCTCACCGAGCCCACGTCGGGGCGCATCGTTTTCGACGGCGTCGATCTCACAGCCATATCCCCGGCAGAGCTCCGCGCACTCCGTCCGCGCATGCAGATGATCTTCCAGGACACCCATTCGTCGCTGAATCCACGCCTGAGCGTCGGCCGCTCCATCGCGGAGCCCCTGCGCGAGCACGGGAGCATGACCCGCGGGCAGCGACAGGACCGAGTCGCGGAACTCATGAGCATCGTCGGGTTGGACCCGAAGCTCGCCGGACGCCTGCCGCACGAGTTCTCGGGCGGTCAGCGCCAGCGGGTCGGCATCGCGCGCGCTCTCGCCCTGAAGCCGGACCTGATCGTCTGCGACGAGCCCATTTCGTCGCTGGACATCTCCATCCAGGCCCAGATCGTCAACCTTCTCGCGGATCTTCAGGAAGAGTTCGGGCTGACCTATCTCTTCATCTCCCATGATCTTAGGATGGTCAAGCACCTGTGCGATCGGGTCGCGGTCATGAATGAAGGCAGGATCGTCGAGATGGCGTCGGCCGAGGCGCTCTTCCGCGCGCCGGGACACCCGTACACGCGCACGCTCCTGTCTTCGCTGCCTCGAAGGCCCGGGCGGTCGTAGCCGTGCAGCCGAGGCGCGCCTCGCGCGTACGGAACTTCGGTCGGAACATTTTTTTTCAGCCGCGCAGTCGATACCTGCCCAAGGATGAAGAGGACGTGTTGCGCATCCTCGACGAGCACCGGACCGGGACGGTCCGCGTCATCGGCGCGGGCCATTCCTGGAACGGGGGCATCGAGACATCCGATGCGCTCCTGGACTTGCGCCACCTTCGGTGGATACGCGTTCACACCGACCGCCGCCGGGCCTCCGTGGGTGGAGGATGCCGCATCGCCGATGTCCTGGCGCATCTTGCGCCCCGCGGACTCACCCTCCCGTCCATCGGCCTGATCGCCCGCCAGACCGTGGCAGGCGCGATCGCCACGGGGACGCACGGGTCGGGAAGGCACTCGATGTCCCATTACGTCGAATCCATGCGCATCGCCTGTTACGACGCAGAGGGGAAGGCGGAGGTGCGCACGGTCGATTCCGGCCAGGCCCTGCGGGCGGCTCGATGCTCCGTTGGGGCGCTCGGCGTGGTCGTCGAAGTCACCGTGACGTGCGTGCCGCAGTACCACGTTCGTGAACGATGCGTCTGGCGCCCGAATCTGGACGCCGTCCTGGAGAACGAGTCGACCGCGCCTCTGCAGCAGTTCTATCTCATGCCGCACACCTGGTCGTATCTGGAGCACGAGCGGAGCGTGGCCCCGGGTAACCGCCGCTCGGGCGCCGCCATGCTCTACCGGGTGTATTGGCTGGTCGTCATCGACGTACTGCTTCATCTGGGCATCAAGCTTACCGCCTCGCTGCTGCGAAGCCAGCGCCTGGTGGATGTCCTGCATCGACATCTGCTCCCCGCCTGCATCGTCCCGAAGTGGCAGGTCACCGACCGCAGCGACCGGCAGCTCCTCATGCGCCACGACCTCTTCCGTCATCTGGAGATGGAGGTCTTTGTGCTGCGCGACCAGCTCGGGCCGGCGCTCGACTTCGTATCGGAGGTTCTGCGTGTGGCCGACGACGCCGACTACGAGGTATCGGCCGGCGTGCACGACCGGATCCGGGCCCTGGACATGCGGGATTCCTTCGAGAGGATTCGGGGTTCATACAGCCATCACTATCCGATTTGCGTCCGGCGCGTCCCTCCTGACGACACGCTGATCTCGATGGCATCCTGCCACGGAATGGAAGAGCAGGACTGGTACGCCATCAGCCTGATCACCTTTACCGAGCCCCGGCGGCCCTTCCAGAACGTCGCCCGCTTCTTAGCCACGACCATGGCTCGAACACTGGGCGCCCGGCTGCATTGGGGGAAATGGTATCCGCTTGAGGCGGGACAGATCGAGGACAGCTATCCGGGCCTCGCCCCCTTCCGGGCGATCAGCGCGCAGTTCGACCCGCGGGGCGTGTTCCGGAATCGGTTTCTCGACGAAACCATGTTCGGCACGCGTGACCATCATAGTCAATAATATTGAGGAATGACAATAAATATGATTATAGATTATACATTGACAACAATAATATTCTTGACAAATATCATAGTCATATTTATTCTGCTGGCCACCGTCGTCTGGTCCGTGGTCTGGCCGGATCGCCGAGTCTGGCCCCCGCCCGGACGAGGCTCCTGGCAATATGTCCTGACCTGGATCGGGTGGTCTGCGGCCATCGCACTCAACGCGTGCCTGCTGTTTCTGGACTGGAACTCCTGGATCCTTGGCGGCGGCCTGCGGTTTCTCCTCGGAATCCCGCTGGCTCTGCTGGGCGGCCTGCTGGCGTTCTGGGGAATCGCCACGATCGGGTGGACGAACTCGACGGGCGTCAAGGACGGCTTCCTTCCCTCCGGCCCCTATCGGTTCACGCGCAACCCGCAATACGTCGGCGACACCGTCCTCCTCCTGGGGCTGAGCATCATCGCCAACTCGCAACTCCTCTGGATTACCCATGCGCTCCTCGCCCTGTGGTTCATCATCGCGCCCCTCAGCGAAGAGGTGTGGCTGAAGGAGCAATACGGGGAGGAGTACGAACGGTATCGACGTGAGGTGCCGCGATTCCTGTGAGCTTCAAAGAGAGTGGCGTCGGGCCCAACGCGTGATCCGAAATCGTGAACGCCTGAAGATTGCCCCTCGGGGGGGCTCGTAGGGCTGGATCACGAGGTCTTGACAAATAAACTTGTCAATGCGTTAATTCCGGCCATGCTCGACGTTGCCGTCATCGAGGAGCCCGCCGCCGCGGTCGTCACCCTGGACCCGAAACGGGCCCGGCTCCTTTCCGAGCTGGCGGAGCCGGCCTCGGCGGCCACGCTCGCGGCCCGCCTCGGACTCCCTCGGCAGAAGGTCAACTACCACCTCCGGGCGCTGGAGAAGCACGGGCTCGTGCGGGTCGCGGAGGAACGCCGGTGGGGCGGCCTGACCGAGCGCCTGCTGGTGGCGACCGCCCGCTCCTACGTGGTGAGTCCGGCGGCGCTCGGGCCGGTGGCGAGTGACCCGGAGCGGACGCGCGACCGGCTGTCCGCGAGCTACCTCATTGCGCTCGCCGCGCGCATCGTGCGCGAGGGGAGCGCGCTGCTGCGCCGTTCGGCCGAAACGGGAAAACGGCTCGCCACCCTTTCCATCGACACCGAGATCCGGTTCCGGTCTCCGCAGGCCCGCGCGCGGTTCAGCGAGGAGCTGATCGCTGCGGTTTCCGAACTGGTTCGGCGCCATCACGACGATTCCGCCCCCGGCGGACGGCTTCACCGCCTGGTGATCGTCGCCCATCCGGCGCCGGGGGATCCATCCGCCCAGGAGGCATCATGAGCATCAAGCACGATCCATCCGGCCACCGTTCGATCCAGGCCGAGGCGGAGGTTCCCGGCTCCCCGGAGGAAGTCTGGGAGGCCATCGCGACCGGCCCGGGCATCTCGTCGTGGTTCTATCCGACGGATGTCGAGGAGCGGATCGGCGGTACGCTCCGGTACCACACCGACTCGCAGATGGACCACGTCCCCGCGAAGGTGACCGGGTGGGACGCGCCGCACCGTTTCCGCCACGAGGGCAGGGACTGCGGCGCGGACGGGCCGCCGACGGCCACCGAGTGGACCATCGAGGCGCGCGCCGGCGGCCGGTGCCTCGTCCGCGTGGTGCACAGCCTCTTCGCCAGCACCGACGACTGGGACGACCAGCTCAGGAACTTCGAAGCCGGCTGGCCGCAGGCCCTCGCCATCCTGGGGCTGTACCTCACCCACTTCAGGGGCCAGCGTGCCACGATCGTCCGAGCGTACGGCGAAATGGACGGGTCCGTGGAGGAGACCTGGAACGCGCTTTCCGGCGCGCTCGCCTCCGGCGGGCTCACGCCCGGAGATTCATGGGCGCTCCCCGGATCGGGCAGCGGAGACCTCGCGGGCGTTCTCGCGGAGATTCGGGCCGGTGGGCGTCAGCCCTGCGTGCTGTTCCGGCTCGACCGGCCGGCTCCGGGAATCGCGGCGGCGTGTGCCTACAAGATCGCGGAGCGGGCGACCGTGGTGATCAGCATCTACCTCTACGGTGACGACGGGCCGGCGGCGGCCGCCCGTGGCGAGGTCGCCTGGAAGGAGTGGATGAGCGCGCGCTTCGCATAGCCGTGCCCCGCGAAAACGAACCCGCCGCACTGAAGGAGCGATCCACGCCGTGCCCGTAGCCGCCCTCGCCCTCGTCCTGGCCGCAGGACTCCTGCACGCCTCGTGGAATCTGATCCTCAAACGCTCCACCGAGCGGGTTCTGGTCGCGGCGTGGGCGATGCTGCTCGGTGCCGTCATCTTCATCCCGACCCTGGTGCTGGCATGGCCGCCTCCTGCGGGGGTGTGGCCCTTCGTCGGTGCGAGCGCGGTCGTGTACGTGGCGTACTACGGGTGCCTGGCGCGGGCGTACGGAGACGGCGACTTCTCGCTTGTCTATCCGGTCGCGCGCGGGACGGCCCCCGCGATGCTCGCGCTGTGGGCGGTGCTATTCCTGGGCGAGCGACCCTCCCCGGGCGGGGTGCTCGGGATCGCAACGATCCTGTGCGGGCTGATCGTGCTTGGCGGCGCGCCGCTCTGGTCGCGTTTAGCCGGGGCGCGGACGGGAGTGAGAGGGGAAGAAGATGTCCAGTCCGGGACCGATTCCTTCATCCGAACGCCCGCCGGACATCGCTGGCGCCAGCTGCGCACCCACGCGCGGGGCTCGGGATCAGCATTCATGGTCGCATTCTTCATCTCCGTATACTCGACGCTGGATGGAGCGGCGGTCCGGCAATGGCTCCCGCTGCCGTACCTGGTGCTCGTGTTCGGGCTCTCCGGATTGGCGTTCGTGGGCATGCTGGCGACGCGTGACGGCAAGCGGACTTTTCGGGTCCTGCGCACGCACTTCCGTCCCATCGCGATGATCGCGGTCATGACCCTCGTGGCCTATGCGCTCGTTCTTCGGGCCTTCCAGATCGCCCCCATCAGCTACGCGGGAGCCGCGCGCGAGGTGGGCATCGTATTCGGAGCCCTGGCGGGATGGCTCCTTCTGGGAGAGCGGTTCGGGCGCATTCGCACCGTTGGAGCCCTGCTCGTTTTCGCCGGCATAGGGCTGCTGGCGCTGGCCGGGTGACCTGTCTATTGTGGACGGCCCAACGCCAACGTCGCGTTACCCGCGGCCCTTTCCATCTCGCTCACTGAGCACTGGCTCAACACGCCGGAGTCGTTCCATGCATCACGCCCTTTTCAGCGGTACCGGCATCATCCCCGGCCGGGCGGGAACATGAAGGAGGGGGACACCGCGGCACCCGGGCCTTGGGCCAACGGCAACGGCCTGACCCTCAACCGGGCCGACTTCGAAGCCGCGTACCGGAACGTGGCGCCCTACGCCTACCGCACGCCCATGCTGACCAGCCGATCGCTCAGCGAGGAGTGCGGGCTGGACGTGCGCCTTAAGGCCGAACTCTTCCAGCGCGGCGGCTCCTACAAGCTGCGCGGGCCGCTGAACAAGATCGCCAGGCTGAGCGAGGAGGAGCGTGCCCGCGGCGTCATCTGTTCCTCGGCGGGAAACCACTCCCAGGGCGTGGCCCTCGCGGCGCGCCAGTACGGCGTGCGCGCGGTGGTGGTCATGGCCAAAAACGCCACCCGCTCCAAGATCGCCGCCACCGAAGGCTACGGGGCCCGCGTCGTCCTCCACGGCAGCATCTGGGACGAGGCCAACGAGAAGGCGCTGGAACTCGTGGAAGCCGAGGGTCTGACCTACATCCACCCGTTCGACGACCCGGAGCTGATCGCGGGACAGGGGACCCTCGGGCTCGAGATCATGGACCAGTTGCCGGAGACCGAACTGCTGATCGTGCCGATCGGGGGCGGCGGGCTCATCTCGGGCGTTTCAATGGCGGCAAAGTCCGTCAACCCGTCGGTTCGGATCATCGGCGTGGAGTCGTCCGGAGCCCCGGGGATGAAGCGCAGCGTGGAGGCGGGCGCAAGCGTGGTCCTCGACGAGGTCGACTGCATCATCGACGGGCTCCGCGTCAAGAAGGTTGGCAACCACACCTGCTCGGTGGTCTCGCGCTTCGTCGACGAGATCGTAACCCTGCCGGACGCGCAGATCTTCGACGCCATGCTCTGGCTGATGACCCGAGCCAAGGTCGTGGTCGAGGGCGCCGCCGCCGCTCCGGTCGGAGCCCTGCTTCAGGGGCTCGTCGATGCGCCGGCGGGAACCAGCACCGTATGTGTGCTGAGCGGTGGCAACCTGGACGTGGAGGGGATGCGGGGAAGGTCCTGGAACTAGGGGCCCGTGGATGAATCCACGCGAGGGCGGAGATCGCCCACGGGTTGCAAGCGCATGAATGGGTTGAACGATCATGAAGCGTGAGGCCGAACCCATCGGGCGGCACGGTCATCGAGTCCTCACCGCACTGTTTCTGATCTCTGCTGCGGCTTGCGGCGGAGACGGCCAGCAGAGCGATACCTCCTCCACCGTCGTTCGAGACAGCGCGGGCATCGAGATCGTCGAATCCGCACGACCGCTCTGGTCGAACTCAGACGGGTGGCGAGTCGAGTCGGCGCCAGTCCTCGACCTGCCGGCGTCCGGTTCGGGGCCGAATCACGAGTTCTTCCAGGTTCGGGGCATGAGGCGGCTGAGCGACGGATCGCTGGCCGTGGCCAACGGGGGCTCGAACGAGGTCCGGATCTACTCGGCGGACGGCAACCACACTGCTTCGCTGGGCGGGGAGGGGGATGGTCCCAGCGAGTTCCGCGCGATCGTGGGATTCGACAACGCCGGCGATTCGCTGATCGTCCTGGATGCCAATGGACGCGTGACCTTCTTCGCGCCGGACCGGGCCTTGCTCGGAACCTATAGCGTGCCCCTGCCGTCCGGCGTGATCGCCGAATCAAACGCTGTGGTCCATCTCGCGAATGGCGAGATCGTCATCGAGACGCGTATCCGCTTCATGTTCGGGTATGAGGGCGAGAGCGCCATGCTCAGACAGCCGGGTGGACTGTTCCGCGTTGACGCGGCCGGAGGGACGGTCGACAGCATCGGCGTGACGGCCGGCAACGAGGTCTTCATGCACCGCAACAGCGGTGGCGGGGCCTTCGCAGGTATTCCTCTCTTCGGGCGCGACGCCTTCGTGGCCACGCACGCGGGGAGGATTTTCCTGGGAGACGCCGTCGACATGCGGGTCGAAGAGGTGACGGCCGACGGCGGGCTGGCCCGCATCCTTCGCATTCCGGGATACCCGCTGGAGCTGTCCGCGGCTGCGTTTGAGCGAGAACGAGAGGCGCGGCTGGCGGCTCCGGACGAGCTTCCGCCGATGATCCGGGAGTTCTATCAGGATCTGCCTGTCCCCGACCGCCGTCCGGCCTATGCGGACGTGAAGGTGGACCCGACCGGCGCGATCTGGCTGAGACCGTTCCTGGCGCCGAATGAAGGCGACGGCCCGGAAACCTGGCAGGTGCTGGGGCCCGATGGCGCGTGGCTGGGCGGCGTCGAGATTCCCGCCGACCTCTCGGTCATGGAAGTCGGGATGGACTTCGTGCTCGGCGTCTACCGGGACGAACTGGACGTCGAGCATCCGCGGATGCTGCGCCTGCACCGGGACTGAGAGGGCCCTACTCCCTCCACGGATACTCCGGCCGCCGCCGGTGCCAGTCCGTCTCGCGCTGATAGCCCATTCCCAGATCCAGCACGGCCTGATCGTCCATCGACGAGCCGCAGATCTGCAGCGAAAGCGGCAGCCCCTCCTCGTCGAATCCGCACGGGATGGCGAGCCCCGGAAGCCCCACCAGGTTGGCGATGTAGTTGAGGCGCGGGGTGCGCGCACTCACGTCGTCCGGGGGCTCCCACTCGTTGCGCGCCGGGATCGGCCAGCCCTCGCTCACCTCGCGCATGGCGGCGCCGTTGGGCCAGGTGGGGGCGATGACCGCGTCGTAGCGGGAGAGGATATCGTCGGTCTCGCGCACCAGCTGGTTGCGGATGCGCTGGGCCGTCAGATAGTCGGCGGCGGGCAGCATGCGCCCGGCCATCCAGCCCGCGCGCCGGTCCTCGTTGAACGAGAACATGTTGGCCGCGCTGCCGTCATCGAAGAGCGCCTTGAAGTTGGTGCCGCTCTCCACGGTGACGATAGTGGTGAAGAGGGCGCCGGTGGGCCGGAGGGGCAACTCCACATCCTCCAGCACCACGCCCATCTGCTCGAAGACGTCGAGCGCCTCCTGGAAGACGCGCCGGGTCGTCTCCGAGCCCGAGAGCAGGAATTCGGGCCGGTGGACGCCCAGCCGCCGCCCGCGCATCGCGCCCGGATCCGCGCGGAAGACGAACGGGCGGTCGACGGTGCTGTTGTCGCGCGCGTCGTAGCCGGCGATGTGCTGGAGGATGTGACCGCAATCCTCCGCCGAGCGCCCGACGGGACCGATCTTGTCCAGGCTCCACGAGAGCGCCATGCAGCCAAAGCGGCTGACCCGTCCGAAGCTGGGCCGGAGCCCCGACGCGCCCACCGCGGAGGCCGGAAATACTATGGAGCCGCCCGTCTCCGTGCCGATTCCGAAGCCGATGAGGCCGGCTACCGCCGCCGACACCGTCCCGCTGGAAGAGCCGAAGCTGGTGCGGTCGAGCTTCCACGGATTGAGTGCCGAACTGGTGTTGCCGCCCGCGAACTCCCCGAGTGAGTTCTTCGCCATGAGCACCGCGCCGGCCCCTTCGAGCATGTCGATGACCGCTGCGTTGCGGTCAGGCACCCGGTCGCGGAAGATGCCCGAGCCCCACGTGGTGCGGATGCCGCGGGTGTCGAGCAGATCCTTCACGCCGTAGGGGATCCCGTGCAAGATGCTGCGGCGATTGCCGGCGGCCAGCTCCCGGTCGGCGCGCTCGGCGGCCTCGAGGGCGTGGTCGCGCGCGATGGTGACCATGGTGGCCAGCTTGCCGTCGTGGTCGGTGCGGGGCTCGCTGGGCAGCTCGAAGGGCGGCACGTCCAGCTCCTCGGCGCGCGCGAGGTAGGCCTCGGTCAGCTCGACCGAGGTGATGGAGCCGTCGGCTAGCAGGTCGGCCAGTTCGCGGACCGTCAGGAAAAACGTCGATTCCTGCATGGCTCAGCCCCTCCAGAAGACGAGAAGGGGGGGCTCGTCGGGGTCGAGCGGGAAGTCGCGCAGCGTCTGCTGCACGTTGACCATGTTGGCGATGGCCGCCTTCAGCCGCTCCAGCTCCGCGGCGTCCTCGTAGATGCCCCGCGGTCCCTGGTGATCGAGCAGCGTGTTGGCGGTCGCGGTCGAGACCTCGCCGGTCTCGGCCACTTCGGTGCAGGCCTGCGCCCACGCCAGCGCCATCGCGCTTGCGCCGGCGACTGCGGTGAACTTTCGGCGATCCATGGTCATGGACGGGCTCCTCGACATGGCTGTGAAGGACATTTGGGCGATCGCGGCTGCTCCAGAGTCGCGACCTCACACGCCGAGCGTCCGCTCCGCGCCCTTTTCGTCATTGGCCGCAACCTAACGGGGAGCCTCGCCGCATATCCAGCCCCGCCATTCCGATGTGCGGTTTCCTGCATCGCCCATCGTTTGACGCGGCAATGACCCCCGGGTAGGTTGGCGCCCGCGACGACCGCCGGTTCAACGCTGTGCCACGGGAAATGGATCGAAAGGCAGGAGAAAGTGGGGAACGGCTCGGCCGGGCTGCCCTCGAACGCGAGCAACTCCGCCGGCTGCGCGCCATGCTGGAGCCGGTCCTGCGGAGCAATTTGTTCTACCGGGACAAGCTGGCTGCGGCCGGGCTGGAGGCCGCCGCCGATCTGACCGGCATGGATGCCTACCGTCAACTGCCGTTCACCACCAGGGACGAATTGGCCGCGGACCAGTCCCGCACGCCGCCCTACGGGACGCTGCCGACCTTCCCTCCGGAGCACTACATACAGGAGCACCACACCTCGGGCACGACCGGGCAGGGGCTGTGCTGGCTCGACGATGCCGAGAGCTGGGCATGGTTCGGACGGTGCTGGGCGAAGGTGTTCCGGGCGGCCGGGGTCACTGCGGCCGACCGCGTCTTCTTTCCCTTTTCCTTCGGCCCCTTTCTCGGGACATGGAGTGGCGTCGAGGGCGCACGGCACCTGGGTTGCCTGATTCTGCCGGGCGGCGGCATGTCGGCGCGCGCGAGGGTCGACGCGATCATGGCCTGGCGGCCGACCGTTCTCGTCTCCACCCCGACACACGCCCTGCGCATGGCCGAGGTCGCTGCGGAGGCAGGGGTGGAGCTGGCCGCCTCCGCGTTGCGGATCAACATCCACGCCGGTGAGCCGGGCGCGAGCCAGCCGGCGACGAGGGCGCGGCTGGAGGACGCGTTCGGGGCCAGCGTGTTCGACCACGCGGGCGCGACCGAGGTGGGCGCGTGGGGGTTCCATTGCGAGGCCAGGGAAGGCCTCCACCTCAACGAGAGCGAGTTCATCTTCGAGGTGATCGATCCCGACACGCACGCCCCCTCCCGGGAAGGGGAGCTCGTCATCACCAACCTTGGCCGCGCCGGCATGCCTGTGATCCGCTACAGGACCGGTGACGTCGGGAGGCTGGAGACGGGGCCGTGTCACTGCGGTAGCGGGTACCGTTGCCTGAGGGCCGGGGTGGTGGGGCGGCTGGACCAGAAGCTGACGGTTCAGGGAGTGGCCTTCTATCCCGGTGCGATCGAGAACGTCATCTGGAGCTTTGGCGAGGTCCGCGAGTTCGCCGTCAATGTCCATCGGCGCGGCAAACGCGACGAAATCGAGGTGCAGGTGGAGCTCTGGACGGGTGACGCCGACCGCGTGCGGGCTCTCCTGGCGGACGCCATGCGCGCCAAGTTTGGGCTCGGGTTGGAGGTGTCCGCCGTGCCCGCCGGCACTCTCCCCAGGTTTCCCGTCAAGGCGCGCCGCCTCACGGACCATCGGGCTCACGACTAGCCCCGCTCGCTCGCCGGATCCCTCCCCGCGCGCGAACGGTCGCGGCCGGGAACGATCCCCGCCCCTTATCTGTATCCCCCGCTCCCTTTTCGCATCCCACAGATCAGTATATCATACTCACATCATGAGTAAGCGACTGCAGGTGGTGCTGTCCGAGGCGGAACTCGAGGAGATTCGCGACGCCGCGAAGCGGAATCGCGTCACCGTATCCGCGTGGGTCCGGAGGACGCTGCGCGAAGCGCGGGAGCGCGAGCTGCGCGGGGGAGCGGCCGCGGTGCGGGAAGCCCGCCCGGCATACCAAATCCCCGAATCCGCCCACTACCCGTTCGTCAGCCTTGAAGTCAGGCTGCCCGAGGCCGATCTGGAAGCGGTCAGACAGCGCTACGGGCTGCGCAATTGGACCGCGGCCGTGAAGGAGGCGGTCCTGCGTCAGGCGATCGTGCCGATGACGAAGGAGGAGGCGCTCGCCATGCGTGGGGTCGGCTGGGACGGGGATCTGGACGAGATGGGCCGGGATCGCCCCCCTGACATCTGGTGATCGTCGACACCTCGGCGTGGGTCGAATACCTGCGGCGTACAGAGAGCGCCTTCGACCTGTTCCTGGATGACGCGGTCCGGGCGGGCCGACCCATCGCCACGCCTGCCTCGGTGGTGATGGAGTTGCTGGCGGGATGCCGAACGGAGCCCGAGGCGCGTCAGCTGCTCAAGTTGATCTCCCGCTTCGAAATCCTCGTCCCGGATTCGCTGGGACACTTCCAGCAGGGCGCCCTCGTCTACCGCACCTGCCGCCACGCCGGACGCACGATCCGTTCCATGGTTGATTGCATGGTCGCGGCCAGCGCCATCGACGAGGGCCGTCCGCTGTTGGCCCGCAACCGCGACTTCGAGATGATCGCCCGACACACGGAACTGGAGCTCGTGGAGCCGGAGAGCGACTGCGAACGCTGACGGATCGCGCTCAAAGCGTCCGTTCCGGGCCCTCGCCGGGGCGGGGAAACCGCCTACCCGAACATCGCCTGCGGCAGGAACGTTGCGATCCGCGGCACGAGCGCCAGCAGCACCAGCATCGCCAGCATCGCGAACCAGAACGGAATGATGCCGCGGAAGATCGCGCCCATGGGAACGTCCGGGGCCACCACCTTCACCACGAACGTGTTCAGCCCCACGGGCGGCGAAATCAGCCCCATCTCCAGGGTGATGACGATCATCACGCCGAACCAGATCATGTCGACGCCCAGTGACGTGAGGATCGGCTGAACCAGCGGAATCGTCAGAACGAGGATCGCGAAGCCGTCCAGGAAGGTGCCCAGCACGATGAACATCGCGAGCACAAGGGCCACCACCTGGGGTCCCGACCATCCCTGATCGCCCACCCAGCGGGCCATGGCGAACGGTGTTCCGGTAAATCCCAGGAATACCTTGAAGACGTAGGCCCCGATCAGGATCAGGAAGACCGTGCCACACGCCCGCAGGGTCGAAAGGACGAGCTCGCCGAGGGCGTCGCGGGTCAGGGAACGACGCGCCAGGGCCGCGAGCAGGGCGAGGAACGCGCCCACGCCCGCGGCCTCCATTGCGGAGAAGATGCCGGCGTAGATGCCGCCGAGGGTCACGACGGCGAGGCCCAGGATCCACCAGGCCCCCGCAGGCGTGCGCCCTCGTTTCCCCGGTGCGTTCTCCGGCTCTCCCCGGGGCGCCCGCTCGGGATGAAGGGTTGCTATGATGACGACGGTCAGGACGAAGAGCGCCGCGAGCAGAATCCCGGGAAGCAGTCCCGCCATGAAAAGGCGGCCGATGCTCTGCTCGGTGAGGATGCCGTACAGGACCAGCCCGGCCGAGGGCGGAATCAGGATGCCGAGGGTGCCACCCGCCGCTACGGCCCCGGCCGCGAGCGACTTGTCGTAGTTGAAGCGCCGCATCTCGGGCAGCGCGACGCGCCCCATGGTCAGGGCGGCGGCCAGCGACGAGCCGGACAGAGCCGAGAAGCCCGCGCACGCGACGATCGATGCCGCGGCCAGGCCGCCCCGGATGCGGGCCAGCCAGAGGTTGGCCGCCAGGTAGAGGTCCCGGCTCATCCCCGAGGCCACCGTCAGACTCCCCATCAGCATGAAGAGCGGGATGATGGTGAGCGCGGTCCGCGATGACACCGCGAACGTCTCCCCCGCGATGACGGGGAGCACCGCCTGGGGCCGGATCAGCGCGATGCCGACCGCGCCCGCGATGAGCATGGAGAGCCCGACGGGCACGCGGATCAGCAGAAGAACGAAGAGGGCAACGACGCCGAGCAATGCGGCCGCGGACCCCTCCATCAGATGCCCCTGGCCCGCGAGTCGTCCTCCTCACGCGCGGCCCGCCCCCGAACCAGCCGGGACGCGAGCAACAGCGAGTACGTTGCCATGCATGCGCCCAGCGCGTAGTAGAACGGCGTGTGCACGATGGCGATGGTGCCGGTGACCTCGCCGCACTCGATCCCGCAACTGCCGTTGGCGAAGAGGGCGACGGCCGTGACCGCCGCCGCAGCAGCCCCCAGGACCCGCGCGAGGGCGTCGGTTGCCCGTGTGACGGCACGGCCCGCAAAGCGCTCGATGAGCTCGACGGACACGTGTGTTCCCTCCTGGGCCGCACAGACTACCGCGGCGGCCACGAGCACCGTAAGGCCCATGGAGGTGAGATCCTCCGCGCCCAGCAGGGGAGCCCCGAAGAGGTGGCGCGCGACGACCTCGACCACGGTCACGCCCAGGAGCAGGAGCAGCGCCACGCCCCCGGTGACGGCGAGCGCGGCAGTCAGCCACCGGCGAGGCGCCTCGTCGACCCGACTGCGGTCTGGCACCGGGTCCTGGTCCGAGGGCATCAATTGCCGCGGAAGAGATCGATGATCTCGGCCACCGTCGCGTCGCCGATCCTGCGGGAGAGCTGCGCCTGGTAGACATCAGCGACCGCCTCCAGGAAACGCGCCTTCTCTTCCTCGGAGAGATCGATGATTTCGACACCCGCCTCGCGGGCGATCCGAATGCCGCGCGCCCCGGCGAGTTCGTACGCCTGCCCCCCCGACTCCGACAGCCAGGAGTCGGCGGCCTCGTCCAGCCAGCCCTGCTCCTGCGCGGTGAGCGACTCGTAGGCGCCGCGATTCATCAGCAGTGAAAAGGGAGTCGCGGAGAGGGGCAGCCATGTGGTGAGGTATTCGGCCGGCTCCTGCAACTGATACGCGGAAATGCCCCCTGCGGTGATCACGACGCCGTCGATCACGCCGGTGTGCAGGTTCTGTTGAATCTCCGAGACGGGCTGCATCACCGGGGTCGCTCCCAGTGCGTCGACAAAGGGCATCTCGATGCGCGACGAGACCCTCAGCTTGAGCCCCTGCAGGTCCTCCAGTCTTCGGACGGGCCTTTCGCGGGTGAGGAGCACGGGGGGAGTGGTGGACCACATCGCCAGGACCTTCGCCTCGTACTCCTCCTCGAGGACCGGGCCGGCGCGCTGCAGCGCGGCCGTGCACTCGATCGCGGTGCCGCAGATCCCCGGATAGGCGCTTAGCGTGGTTCTGGGGAACGTCACGGCCGTGTATCCGGGGATCACCATGGCTATGTCCGCCACCCCCTCGAGCAGCATGGAATAGTATCTCCGGGGATCGGAGCCGAGGGCGCCTCCCATGTACTCCGTCGCCGTCAGCCTGCCTCCCGACACCTGCTCCAGTCGTTCCGAGAACGGGATCACGACCCCGGATCTCAAGGTGCTGAGCGGCGGCACGAAGTGCGCAAGGACGAGCGATCTGCGCCCCGGACCGCCATCCGGGGAAGGCGAACAGGCGGAGGCCACGAGAAGCAGGACAGGGATCAGCGCGGCGATGCGAGCCGGCCGACGTCGACGTGAGTCAACACTCGAACGCATCAGCGCCGTTCCCCCGCCTGCCGATCAGGGGCAACCCTCAGGGTGACGATGTCCACGTTGCGAAACTGCTGGTGCCGGACGGACGAAGCCAGATGCCGGAGCAGCCGCAGCGAGATTTCCGTTTCCGCCGGTTCGGCCCGGGCCTCGTCCCCGAGCCACTCCAGCCGATCCTGGAGGTTGAGTTCTTCCTGTCCCGCAGCGGCCGCCTTGAATTGCAGCACGGCGTGCCCGGCCTCCCAGTACGCCGTGACCAGGAGGGCGCGCTGTCCGTGCGCCGGCTCGTCTCCCGGCGACCCGCCTGCGCCGTGGGGCTCGAGGAGCATCAGCAGGGTTTCCTCGCACGCGGCCTCCATGCGCTCCACCGACGCCTCCAGGCCGGTGCGGCGGGCGAACCTGCGAATGAAATCGCCGATCCCGGGCAGTTCGGCCACGTCGAGCCGCCCGCTGAAGCGCGCCACGCGCGGCATCGTCAGGACGGCAAGCAGGATGGCGATCGTGCCTCCCGCCGTCATGCCGTTGTTGAAGAGGCCGCCCGCGAAGTTCGCAAAGAAGTCCGGAAAGACAACGTCGAACTCGACGGCGATGCCGACCCAGACCGCGAGTCCGGCGATGAGGCCGTTTCGCGGATTGCTGCCGGTGCCGGAGACCACCTCGCGCATGCCGACCACGAAGAACGTGGCCATGATGACGGCCATCGCCGAGGCCACGACGGAGTCCGGCATCGCGACGATCACCGCGACCAGCTTGGGCAGGCAGGCCAGGGCGATCAGCGCGAGCCCGGCGATGACGCCCAGGCTGCGCGCGGCCACGCCGGTGGTCTCGATCGTAGCGATGGGCGTGGGATGCAGGGTGTTGGGGATCCCGCCGGTCAGGCCGGCCAGAATGTTGCCGCCGCCCTCGGCCGCCACCGCACCCTGTACGGAGCGAAAGTCCACGGCGCGCGCGCGGTGCCACGATACGCGCTGGGTGGCGACCGCGACCCCCACCGACTTGGTTGCTCCAACGAGGGCGATGAACAGGAAGGCCGGAAGAAGCGCCCAGAAGGCGGGGCTGAAACTCAGGTCCAGCCCGGGGGGACGGCCCGCCGGCAACCCGATCCAGGCTGCGTCAGCCACGAGCCCGACCTCGTAGATCCCGAAGAACCCGCCCACGACGGATCCGGCCGCGAGCCCGGCGGCGGGAGCCCAGAGACGAAGCCTGCCCGTGCCCTTCAGGTGGATCCCGGCGGCTGTCGCCACCGTCGCGCAGGCGCACAGCGGACCGGCCACGGCCGGGGCACCGGCCGGCAGGTCGTTCAGCATGCGGAAAAGGACGGGCATGACCGTGACCGGCAGAAGCATGATCACCGTGCCCGTGACCACGGGGGTGAGGATGCGGTGCAGCAGGGCAAGGCGCTCGGAGAACGCCGCCTGCACCAGTCCCGACACCACCACCAGCGTCGCGAGCAACGATGGCCCGCCCTGAACCAGAGCCACGACGCACACGGCGATGAACGGCGAGGAGGCACCGTGGAGCATCTGGTAGCCGGCGCCGAGACGTCCCGGCCGGATCGCCTGCACCGCGGTCATGACGCCGCACGCCAGCATGCCGGCGAAGACCGCCCACAACAGGAATCCTTCCGCGTCGGCGGCCCGGAAGACGATAGTGGGCAGCAGCACCGCCGAGTTCAGGCTGAGAATGGCGAGCTGCAGTCCGAGCCCGAGACCGACCGGCCGCGCGACCGGGTCGGTGGCTTCGTAGCGGAGACCCTGGTCCGGTCTCATGGCAGCATGGTCCGCTTGATAAGCGCCGAGCTTCCCCCCATTCTCATGCGCGCGCCTCTCCCCGGGGGCGCATGCATCGCTTCGCCAGCTCTTCCGCCCCCATTCGCGGCCACTATAGCCAACGGGATTCCACCGTGCGAGCACTCCACATCGAACCCCTTGCGGACTGGATCCAGGGCCTCTTCCAGCAAGCGGCGGACGAGGCCGGAGTCGAGGTGACGTGGGGCGGCGGGATGGATGAACGGGCACTGCGCGCGGCCGCGGCCGGCGCGGACGCCCTCGTGACGGCAAAGCGGCGCATCGGCGCGGACCTGATCGGCGCTTCCGCGGGCCTTCGCCTGATTCAGGTGCAGGGGCGGGCGCCCTGGGCGGTGGATCGGGACGCCGCGGCTGCGGCCGGAGTGCCGGTGTCGGTGCTCCCGCACCGCGGTGCGATCGCCGTCGCGGAGCAGACCGTCGCGCTGATGCTGGGCCTCTACCGCAAGCTGGTGCCGGGGCATATGGGCACCCGGGATGCGGAATACCTGGAACTCGGCGTCGAGCCTGTGCGCACCACGGAGCGCAGGATCGCCTTCAACTGGCTGCGCTACCCCGACGTCTGGCAGCTCCACGGCAGGACGCTGGGGCTGGTCGGGCTGGGCGACATCGCGCTCGAGGTCGCGCGGCGCGCGCGCGCGTTCGATATGGAAGTCGTCTACCACAAGCGCTCGCCTTTGCCCCGCGAGCACGAGGAGATGGTCGGGGCGCGCTCCGTGCCGCTCCCGGAACTCCTCGCCGCGAGCGACGTGGTCAGCCTGCACGCCCCCCATACCGACCAGACGGAGCGCATGATCGACGCCGCGGCCCTCGCGCTCATGAAGCCCACGGCCATCCTGGTGAACACCGCGCGCGGCGGGCTGGTCGATGAAGATGCGCTCGCTGACGCCCTTCGGGGCGGCCGGATCGCCGGGGCGGGGCTGGATGCCTTCCTGTACGAGCCGTTGCCCGAGGGCAGCGCGCTGGCCGATGCGCCAAACGTGCTCCTGTCACCCCATGTGGGTGGCGGGACCGGTGGCGGGCAGCGGGGCATGATCGACGACGTGGTCGCGAATCTGGTCGCGGTGGCCGGAGGCGGGGAGGTGCGGGGATTGGTGAACGGTACCCATCCACAACCCTGAGCCCGGAGCCTCCATGCTGAGAGACCCGCTGCTGGTTATCGCCTTCATGCTGGCCGTGGTGGCTTTCGCGCGCTGGCTGGAAGAGCGCTACGACGTCATCAAGAAGATCAGCTCCGCCGTCGTGTGCACCCTGCTCGGCATCACGCTCGCCAATGTCGGCGTCATCGAACACACCGGGCCGGCGCACGAAGCCGTGTTCACCTTCGCCATCCCCTACGCAATCGTGCTCGTCATCATGGGCACGCACATGAAGGAACTGGCCCATGCGGGAAGGCCCCTGCTGATCGCGTATCTCGCGGCGTGCGGGGGCAGCTTCGTTGGCGGGGCGGTGGCGGGCGCGACCATGGCCGGATGGGTCGGACCGGAGACGTGGAAGCTCTCGGGGGCGTTCTCGGCCGCCTTCGCGGGCGGTGGGATGAACTTCGCCGCCGTCGGACAGGGGCTCGAGGTCGAGCCGAGCACCTTCGCTGCCGCAGCGCTGGCCGACAACATGTCGACGGTCCCGTACCTGCTGTTTCAGGTGTGGCTGGCGGGTGTTCTGGCGGCGATCTTCCTGCGCCGAAGCGGTGCCGGACTCGCCACGGCGCCAGCCACCGACGCCGCGGAAAGGGCCGAGCAGGAGGCGCAGGAAGAGACGATGCGCCGCCGCTGGACCGACACCGACATCAGCATCACGGACTTCGCCATCCTGGGCGGCCTTCCCCTGGTCGCGCTCTGGCTGGCACGGATCATCAGTGAAGCCTTCGCGGAGCAGCTTGCCGCCATGTCGGTGGGTTCACCGGGGTACGGACTCGTGCAGTTCTTCAGCGACGTGCCGGAAGTCCTCTGGCTGACGACGATTGCGCTCATCGTGGCGCAGCTTCCGTGGGTGAGGAAGCTGCGCGGGGCCGAGGTCCTTTCCTATTTCGCCCTCCACATCTTCTTCATCGCGCTGGGTGCGGCCTCCGATCTGGCGACCATTGTCGACGCCGGCGTGCCCATCTTCAGCTTCATGATCGTCATCATGGGCATCCACGTCGTCGTCGCGTACGGGATCGGGTGGCTCTTCCGCATCGATCTGGCCACGGTCTCGATCGCCAGCCAGGCCGCGATCGGCGGGCCCGGCTCGGCGTTGGCCATCGGCATGGCGATGAAGTGGCACAAGCTGGTGGCCCCGGCGGTCATCGTGGGCATCTTCGGATACGCGCTCGGGAACTACCTTGGCTTCTTCTGCGCGCGGGTCGTGGATGCGCTTGTGGGTTAGTGCGGGGATCGGGTCCGCCGATCCGGGACCGGTGGCCCGCATCCCCTCCAACCAACGTGCGCGCACCTCTCGATAAGGCATGCCCGCATCCAGCATTCCACGTCCGCCAAGCGTCGCGGGCATCGACGTCCTCGTGACGGGAGCCGGCCGAGGCCTGGGTCGCGGCATCGCAAAGGCGATGGCTTCGGCGGGCGCGCGGGTATGGCTGGTTGCCGAGGTGCCGGAGGAACTCGAGTGGACTGCATCCGACATCCGCGCGGCGGGAGGTGAAGCTCACATTCTCGTCACCGATCTCGGGCGCGAGGATGAACGAAATGGACTGATACGTACCCTGCGCAGGGAAGCCCGCAGGCTGCGCGTCATCGTCAACAACGCCGGCGTGCTGGAACGTGAGCCTGTCGCATCGATGGACGCCGCACACTGGCGCCGTATCATGAGCGTGAACCTGGAAGCCCCGGTGTTCCTGACGAGGGACTTGCTGCCGCTCCTGCGGGAGGAGGGCGGATCCGTGATCAACGTCTCCTCCCGCGCGGGGACCGGCGCGTTCGCACGCCAAGCCGCATACTGCGCCTCCAAATTCGGCATGGAGGCATTTACGCGATGCCTCGCGCTCGAGCTGGCGGGGTCGTCCATCAGCGCCAACACGGTGACGCCGGGGCTGCCCATCAAGCCGACCTCCTTGACGCAACGGGACGCGGAATGCGCGGATGCGGCCACGCGCGCGGGTTGGCGGGATCCCGTTAGACTGGGACCCGCGTTCCTCTTTCTCGCCGGGCTGCGCGGCCGGATCAGCGGCTGCCGCTTCGACGCCTGGACATTGACGCAGGCGCTGGAGCAGTGGGGCACGCGGGGAGTGATGAAGCGCATTCACGAAATCGCCGAATACACGCCGGAGGCTGTTGGATGACCGAATCAGGCCACGGAAGTTTGCCAGAGGGAAGCGCAGGGAGCGCCGTGGAGGCGGCCGTCTCGCAACGGGCGAGGACGGCGATGGAGTCCTTCGCGAGCGCCGGGTCCGCCCGGTCGTCCGGGTCCACCACGGCAGGTCCGAGCGAGGGCTTGCTCGCCGGCCTGCGCCATCACCTGCTGGCCGGAGAAACCCACTACCCGGACCGTCCCGGAATGGGGGAGCTGCGCCGGCGGGTGGGCGAGGCCCTGCCCGATCTGGGCTTCCCCGCTCGCGAACCCGATGGCGTGCTCATCACCCAGGGAGAAGGAGAGTCGCTCTTCGCGACCATCCTGGGCCTCGGCGGCGGAGAGGGGGCCGCCATCGTCGCACAGTCCGGAAGTCGGCATCAGCGCCTGCTCGACTGGATGCGGGTGCGCGTGACCGAACCCGGCACCGATGCTGCGTCAGAAGCCGAGGCGGCATTTCACTTGATCGAATACGAGGCGGGGGCGGCAATCCCCGAAGACGGGAACGCGCCCGCCACCCCGCGGCTCGTTCAGGTGCATGCGATCGGTGACCGCCTCTTCGGCGGCCAGGCCGAGGCTGCCTCCGCCCCCGCCGACGCCATCGTGATCGGCTCGCTGCACGGCCTGGAGGGGATGCACCCGTTTTCCCTCGGCTTCGTCGCCGCTCCCGTCGCCGTGCGGCCGCGCATCGCCAAGTGGAAGCAGGCGTCGTCGATCTGCTCGCCGGCTCCGTCGCAGCGCGCCGCCTTGTGGGCGCTGGGGGTGCGGCCATGAGCGCCCCGATGAAGTCCCGGGAACGCGCGGGCTCCGCCTCGCTGCGCAAGGGCGAGGCGGCAACCTCGCTTCGCTACAAGATGATGGCGCTCGCGCGAGAAAGAGAGAACGTCATTTCGCTGGGGCGCGGCGATCCCGATCTGCACACCCAGCCGGCGATTGTCGAGGACGGCCTTGCCCGTTTCGCCGAAGCGGCGGGCGCGGGGATGGCCACAGGGGACGGTGGCCCGGTGCGCGGCCTGCTCCCGCTGCGCGAAGGCATCGCCCGCCGCTACGCCCGCGAAAAGGGCGTGGAGGTCGATCCCGCCACCGAAATCGCCATCACCAACGGCGCCCAGGAGGGGCTGTTCCTGGCCATGCTGGCGCTCGTCGACCCGGGCAACCGGGTCGCCTGCCAGGACCCGCGCTACAGCTCCTACGACCAGGCGATCGGGACCGCGGGCGGCGACATCGTGCCTGTCCCCACGGGTGGAGACCGCCCCTTCGAACTCGGGGGCGATGAACTCCGAAAGCACGCGCAGGGCTGCAAGCTCCTCGTATTCGTGAATCCTTCGAACCCGACCGGATCTTGCGTAGGCCCGCAGGGCGTGCGCGATCTGGCAGGGGCCGCGGCCGACCTCGGCATGGTGGTGGTGTCCGACGAGATCTACGAGGACGTGGTCTTCCGCGAGGAGCCGTTCCTCTCGCTGCTTGCCGCGGATGGAGCCCGCGGGCGTTCGGTTGTCCTTTCGGGATTCTCCAAGGCCTACGCGATGACCGGCTTCCGGGTCGGCTACCTGGTCGGCCCACCGGCCTTCATCGACGCGGTGGAGGCCATCAAGAGCACGACGTCGGGCCCCTGTCCGGCATTCTCGCAATACACGGCTCTCGCCGCCCTCGAGGCCGATCCGGACCCGCGTCCGGAGTATCTGGCGCGGTATCGGCGCCGGCGCCAGGCGCTGATCGACGGCTTCGCCGAGCTGGGGGTCCCGCACGGTCCCCACGGGGGAGGCCTGTTCATGTGGGCCGACGTTTCGCGCTTCGGGATGGACGCCGAGAACTTCTGCTACCGGCTCCTGGACGAGGCGGGCGTGCTGATGTTCCCCGGGGCCTCCTTCGGTGCGAGATGGCGCAACTGGGTACGGGTCTCGCTCCTGTGTCCCGAGGCACGCATCCTCGAGTCGATGGAGCGCATACGGAAGTTCGCCAGCAGCCTGTAGGATGGCTGGATGGAAGCTCGGCTTCCGACCGCGAGAGTGAATGGAACGGGAAGATCGCGCCGGTCCGCGAGCGGCCGCGCGTCGTGGGGAACCGGCAACCCCGTGTGGCGTAGTCCCGGTTCGGCGGCTACGCTTGCGAGCCCGCCGGCATCCGCACCCGAACCGGAACCAGGAGGATCCATGACCCTGCGAATCAACGACGAAGCACCCGATTTCACCGCCGAGACCACCGAGGGCACCATCCGATTCCACGACTGGATCGGCGACGGATGGGCGATCCTGTTTTCCCATCCGAAGGACTTCACGCCCGTCTGCACCACCGAACTGGGCACCGTGGCCGCGCTCAAGGACGAATTCACGCGCCGCAACTGCAAGATCATGGGCATCAGCGTGGACGGCGTCGGCGACCATCACGCCTGGTCGGACGACATCGCGTCGTTCGGCGGGCACGCCATCAACTATCCGCTGGTGGGCGACCCGGAGCTGAGCGTGGTCAAGCTCTACGACATGCTCCCGGCCGATGCGGGCGACACCTGCAAGGGACGGACTCCGGCCGACAACGCCACGGCACGCTCGGTCTTCATCATCGGACCCGACAAGAAGATCAAGGCCACGCTCACCTATCCCATGAGCACGGGCCGGAACTTCGCCGAGATCCTGCGGCTTCTGGATTCCTGCCAGCTCACCGCCAACAAGCAGGTCGCCACCCCGGCCAACTGGGAGCACGGTGAGGACGTGATCATCCTCCCTACCGTGTCTAACGAGGACGCGGAAGCGAAGTATCCGGACGGTTGGGAACAGCCGCTTCCCTACATCCGCATCGTTCCGCAGCCCGAGTAGCGATACCCGGGTCATCGCAGAGGCATTCACCGGCCCCCGGGCTCGCGCACACCAGGAAATGCGCGGGTCCGGGGGTCATGAGCACATGGGAGCGCCCGTGAGCGAACTGCTGATCGCCGGCGGCACCGTGGTAACGGCCGACCGCATGGAGCCGGCCGACGTCCTGATCCGCGACGGGCGGATTGCGGAGGTCGGGCAGGACCTGACCACCGATGGCGAGGTCCTGGACGCGCGCGGCCACTGGGTCATGCCCGGGGGCATCGACACCCACACGCACCTGGCTCACCCCATCGACCGCCTGGGGATCACCACCGCCGACGACTTCCATACCGGCACCGTCGCGGGGGCGTGCGGGGGCGTCACCACCATCATCGACTTCTCGCTGCAGCGGCGGGGCGAGACGCTGGCGCTGGCGCGCGACAGGCGCCTGGGCGAAATCGCGCCCGACGCCGTCATCGACTATGGCTTTCACACCATCGTCACGGATGTCCGCGACGATGTCATCGCCGAAGTGCCGGAGTTGATCGAGGGAGGATTCCCCTCCTTCAAGGTCTACATGACGTACGGCGACAAGATCGTCAACGACGATGGGCTGTTGCGGCTGCTGGAAGCGACCGGCGCCAACGGCGGGCTCGTCTACGTCCACTGCGAGAACGACTGTGCGGTCACGTACCTGATCAACCAGCACCTCAGCGACGGCAAGACCGGTCCCGCCTACCACGCCCCCAGCCGCCCCCCGGTGGTGGAGGCGGAGGCGACCCATCGCGCCATCATGCTGGCCGGGGTGGTGGATGCTCCCCTTTGCATCGCGCACGTCACCTCGGCGGGCGCGGCGGGTCATGTGGCCGCCGCCCGCGAGCGCGGCGAACCGGTTGTGGCCGAGACCTGCCCGCAGTACCTGGTGCTCGACGAGACGGTCTACGACCCCTGCGGCGGGTTCGAGGTCGCCAAGTTCGTGTGCAGCCCCCCGATGCGCGCCGCCGAGCACGGCGACGCCCTCTGGAGCGCGCTGGCGGACGGATCGATCCAGCAGGTGTCCTCCGACCACGCCCCCTTCCGCTACCACGACCAGAAGACCACCGGGCGCGGCAACTTCACCCGCATCCCCAACGGCCTCCCGGGGATCGAGACCCGCCTCCCCCTGGTGTTCGCCGGCGGCGTGTCGACCGGCTTGATCTCGCCCCAGCGCTTCGTCGAACTCGCCTCCACCAATCCGGCGCGCATCTTCGGAATGTACCCACGCAAGGGCACGCTGGACGCCGGAGCCGACGCCGACGTCATCGTCGTGGACCCGGAGGCGGAGACCGAAATCGATGCGGCCAGGCTCCACTCCGCGGTAGACTACAGCCCCTTCCAGGGGATGCGGGTGAGCGGCTTCCCGACCTGGACGCTTTCGCGCGGTGAGATCATCGTCGACCGCGGGGAGCCGGTCGCGGAGCGGGGCAGGGGACGCCTGGCCGAGCGCGGGCGGATTGATCCGGCGGCGCTGCCGTGAGCGTGCCGAAGTCGTGGCGGTGGTCCGCCCCGTGAAGTCCGAGCCGGGTTCGGAGACTGATCCGTGAACCTGGACGGCATCCGCGCGCAATTCCCGATCCTCCATCGCCGCAACTACCTGAACTCCTGCTCGCTGGGCGCACTCTCGATCCGCGCCGAGGAACGCTTGCAAGACTTTCTGGACCGCTGGCACGATATGGGCGCCTCGGCATGGTACGAGCACTGGTGGGGGCTGCTCGCGGAGCTGCGGCATCGCGTCGCGGATCTCTTCGCGGCCCCCGCGGGGGCCGTCGCGCTCATGCCATCCACCTCCGCGTGCCTCGCGGTCATCTCCGAGAGCCTGGACTGGACGACGCGCAACCGCATCGTTACGACCGAGCTCGACTTTCCCACGCTCCTGTACCAGTGGAAGGTCCGTCCCGGCGTGGAGATGGTCGTGCTGGAGAGTCCGGACGGCGTCCGGGTCGACCCGCAGCAGTTCGAGGACGCCGTCGACGAGCGCACGCTGGCCATCGCCACCAGCCATGTCTTCTTTACGACCGGCGCAATCCTCGATCTGAAGTCGATCGCCGAGATCGCGCATCGGGCGGGCGCGTATTGCCTCGTCGATGGCTACCAGGGCGCGGGCCAGATTCCTCTGGATCTCCCGGCGACCGGCGTAGATTTCTATACTGCCGGCCCGCTCAAGTGGCTCTGCGGAGGCCCGGGGCTCGCGTATCTGTACGTGCGCGAGGACCTTATCCCGGCGCTCGAGCCGAGAATCACCAGCTGGTTCGCCACAGAGGACCAGTTTCGCTTCAACCCCGGCGAATTCCGATATCACGCGGATGCGCGCCGCTTCGAGCTCGGGACCCCCGCGCTCGCCACGGTCCACACGGCGCTCGGCGGGCAGGACATCATCGACGAAACCGGCGTCGAGGCGATTCGGGCCCGGAACGTGATGCTGACGGAACGATTGATCGACGGCTGCCGGGCCGCCGGTTTCGCTCCCCGTGTCGCCGGCGACCCGGATGAGCGCTCGGCGATCGTCCCGGTTCGTCATCCGGCACCGGCGGACGCGGTCAAGCACCTCGCCGGCCGCGGAATCATCGTGGACAGCCGTCCGGGCGTGGTTCGGGCGAGCCCGCACTTCTACAACACCGCGGAGGAAGCTGACGAATTCGTGAGTGCGCTCAGGAAGACCGTGTGACGGCGCGACGAACGAACCTCGTCGACGCGCCATAGCCGTTGCCTTCATTGTGCGCTCGGGTCCAACCAGCTCGCTTCAGTTGACGTCCGATGAGCCGGTTGAAGAACCCGTGACCAACGAGCACCACGCGGCCGCCCTCGGTCGCGGAATCCGCAAGTCTCTCGGCAGCACGCCGAGCTCGCGCCCTGGCCATGGCGTAGCTTTCGACCTGTTGGTGAAGTCCCAGCATCCAAAGGCTGCGCGCAATTGCAACGGCGACGGAATATGGCAATGACAAGCCGGGGACAGGTATCCTGGCCGGCAATTCCGCTTCGCGATAGAGCGGGTCGCCCGTGGTTTCCTCGATATGCGGGAAGAACAGCCTGGCCGACTCGATGGAGCGCCGCGAGTTGCTTGTCAGGATTCTGCACTCCCCCCCTTTCGCGTCACTACAATAGGTCTTCGTCTTTCGCGTGCGCGGATCCGTGTGACGGTGATCGATCCCTGCGCTCTCATACGCGGCAAGAAAGTCACGCATGTCGAACGTCCGGACTCGGGCCCGGGTGTCAAAGCGGGGTCGGGCGTGCCGGATCAACAGTATCTCATCCGATAGCATTCGGCTTCTCCGGCAAAGCCGGGAGGATTGGCGCTCCGTCGAGCCTCGGATCAGCCGCTTCCTACCCCAGCAGGTCGTCCCGCACCTCGTCGATGATGCCGTAGAAGCAGCACCATTCGCCCTCGATCACCGCGGGACGCGAGCGCAGGCCGAACACCACGCCCTCCTGCGGGGCCACGACTGCAGCGCACTCATCGCCGTAGAGATCGAAGATCCGTCCCAGCGGCGTTCCCGCCGGGATCGACGTCTCGAAAGGCACGTTCGGCTCGCCGACCCACATCCCGGACGCCGGAGCCAGCAGCGCCTGCTGGTGCCCCATGCGCCACCTGGCGGCATGGCGCGCCTCGCCCTCGAGCATCTCGTAGTGGCACATCACGTTGCGGTAGCTGCCCGCCAGGTCCTCGGCCACGGCATGGAAGTCGGAGGTGAGGGTGCGGCAATTGCCCCCCAGCTCGATCGTGATCCCGGCCTTGCCCAGCTCGGCGATCTTCGAGGAGGGATTGGCACCGCCCACGCCGCTGCGGAACACTAGGTCCCATTGTGGCCCCATCGCCGCCGCGAGTTCGAAGCTGGGCGGGTTGTCGGAGGCGAAGATCATGTGCGCGAGGTAGGAGTGCTCTCCCCCCGAATGCACCGCGATCTGAAGGTCGCAGGTGTCCTTCATGGCCTGCCAGTGCGCCCACGCCGCCCGCTCGGTCGGGTAGCCGTCGGTGCGCCCCGGATAGATGCGGTTCATGTCGTAGGAGAAGGTGTCCAGCGGATCGCCGCGCTTGCCCGCCTCGAACGCGGGCACGTTCATCGCCGGAACCCCGACCACCGTCCCGCGCACCTCGGCTGCGTCGAGCGTCGCGAACAGCTTGAAGATCGAGAGCGCGCCCTCGGGTTCGTCCCCGTGGGTGGCGCCGTTGATCCACAGGATCGGGCCGTCGGATGCGCCGCGGCATATCAGGATGGGAATCTCGCGCGCGACCGCCGCCACGTCCGATCCGACCGGGATCACGCCCCGGGTGATCGTCCCGGGAGACGTCTCCGCGCTCCCGATCACCAGCGTTTCGTTACTCATGTACGCTCCAGTGAGAATGGCACCCCCAGCTCTTCGGCCAGCGCCCGCAGCCGCACCACCGTCTTCGGATCCATCGGGATGCCGTGCTTCAGTCGATGCCGCGCGCGCTCCTGTTCCGCCTGCCCGGGCAGCTGAACCGGTTTGTCCGGATCGATCGGCGATGCGCCGAGCACATCCGCGATCAGCCGCTCGAGCCTGTCCTCGAACTCCCCTCGCGCCATGAACGCCTCGATGTCGACGGCGATCATGGTATGGGCCACATCGTAGTTCTCGTCGTCCTGGAATACCTGCGCCCCGAAGAGCGACCCCGTCAGCACGCCCGTGAGAATGTCTGTGATGAGGCTGAGGCCGTAGCCCTTGTAGTCGCCAATGGGGAGCAGGGGGCCCTTCATGGCGGCGTCCGGATCACTCGTGCGCGCGCCCGCGGGCGTGAGCGCCCAGTGATCCGGCATCGGCAGCCCCGCGCGCCTCAGCCAGCGCATCATCCCCTTGCCGGACTGTGTCAGCGCCATATCCAGCACGATGGGGTCGCGCCCGCCGGCCCTCGGAACCGCCATGCCCCAGGGGTTCGTGCCCAGGATCGGCCGGGTCGCGCCCCATGGAGCCATCTCCGCGCCCGCGTTCGTCATCGAAATCCCGATCAGCCCCGCGTCCGCCGCCCGCTTGGCGTGGAAGCCGGCGATCCCGAAGTGGTTGCTGTGCCGCACGCCGACCATCGCCACCCCTGCCTGCCACGCCATCTCCACGGCCCGGTCCATGGCCCGACGCGCGGCGACATATCCGAGTCCCTTGTTTGCATCGAGAAGCGCCGCCGCGGGCCTCTCGCGTACCCACGTCATCGGCGCATCGGGAAGAATCCCCCCGTTGCGCATGCGCCGCGCGTAGCGAAAGAGCTTCTCGAGTCCCTGGTGCTGTCCCGGATGCCACCAGAGCGACGCCGTCACGACCCCGTCGGCGTTGATACGGGCTTCCTCGGCGCTCGCGCCAAGCGCCCGCAACACGTCTTCGGCGAATCCGCGCACCGAGGGCTCACGAAAGCGCTCGACCGCGACCCGTTCGTCCAGGTGGTAGGTGATGGCAGTGCTCCCCGGTCCGCGGCTCGGCTACTCCCCGAACCCCCAGCTGTGGGCGTGGGGCTGGATCAGCTCCGCCGTCATCCCGGGAAGCTGATCGGGATAGACGAAGGCCTCGTAGCCGTCGTTGGCGTCGAAGATGGTGTCCTGGAAGAAGGGGATCCCGCGCTCGCGCAGTCCGGCGACATCGCCGTCGATGTCCGTCGTCTGGAGCGCTATGTGGTCCAGCCCCTCGCCGCGTGAGTTGAGGAAGCGGTTCACGCGCGACTCCGGGTCCCAGTTCTGCACCAGGTGCAGCCAGCACTGGTTGGGGAAGAGGATGCGCGCGTCGAGCTGCTTTCCCTTGCCCTGGTCGTTGCGGTAGTCCTGGGCGACGAGCCCGAAGAAGCGCTCGAAGCGTTCGCACGCGTCCGCCAGGTCGTGCACGCACAGCCCGATGTGCTGCAGGCGGAAGAGTTCCATCGAGTCGCTCACGGGCTCGCCCACGGCTTCCGGCGGATAGTACCAGCTCCGGTCGTGCGACTGGATGAGCTCGATGGTGAGGCCGGGCAGCCTGTCCGGATAGACGAAGGCCTCGTAGCCGTCGTTGGCGTCGAGAATGCGGTCCTCCCACACGCTCACGCCGATCTCGCGGAGATGGGCGACATCGGCTTCGATATCGTCCGTCTCCAGGCAGATGTGCTCCAGCCCCTCGCCCTTCTCCTGGAGAAACCGGTTCACGCGCGACTCCGGATTCCAGTTCTGGACGAGGTGCAGCCAGCACTCGTTGCCGAGCAGGATGCGGGCGTCGAGCTGCATCCCCTTGCCCTGGTCGTGGCGGAAATCGCGCGCCTTGAGCCCGAGAACGCGCTCGAAGCGCGCGCAGGCGTCCTCGAGATCGCGCACCACCATGCCGATGTGCTGGACCCGCAGAATCATCGCCCCGCCCCAACGGGATCGTTGCGGTACACGCGGCCCGCGCGCATCACGAAGACCACGCGCCCGAGCGCCCCGATGTCTGCGGACGGATCCCCCGCCACCGCGATCAGGTCGGCCTCGTACCCGGGCTCCACCGCGCCCAGCGACCCGCCCAGCCCGAGCGACTCCGCGGCCAGGCTGGTTGCCGAGACGACCGCCGCCATCGGGTCCTGGCCGCCCTCCTCGACGCGGTAGACCAGCTCCTGCCAGTTGTTGCCGTGCGCCCCCGCCACGGCGTCGGTGCCGAACACGATGTCGAGACCCTCGACGGTCAGCGCCTCCTGGAAGGTGGCGAGCGCGACCGGCACGGCCGCGCGCATCTGCGCGAAACCCTCTTCCGTGTAGTTGCCGATGCCCAGGTACCGCTCCGCGTTGGCGAAATAGTTGTCGAAGATGACGTGGATGTGCGGGTCGTAGTAGAGCCCGCGCTCGGCGAGCAGCTCGAGTGTGGCCCGGTCCAGCAGCGCTCCGTGCTCGATCTGCGAGCATCCCGCCCGCGCTGCGCGGCTCGCGCTCTCGGGCCCGTGGGCGTGCACCACCGTGCGCAGGCCGTGCTCGCGCGCCCGGCCGCAGGCGGCGTCGAGCTGCTCCTGGCTGAGCGTCGGCCCGCCTCCCACCCGGATGCTCTCCGAGGCGAAGATCTTGATCACGTCCGCGCCCGCGGCCGCCATCTCGTCCACATGGGCCCGCATCTCGGCCCGCCCGCCGGTTCCGGCGTTGATCGGGCGGATGGATGTGAGGATGCGCGGCCCCGGGAGCATGCCTCCGGCGATCGCATTGCGGACCGGGACGTCCTCCGCTCCGCCGACGCTCTGGACGGTAGTGACCCCGCTGTGGAGCATCTTCCACGCGTTCTCGGCCGCGTAGAGCGCCTGATCCTCGGGGCTGTCGGCCGACGCCGCGGTGTTCAGCCGCCCGGTCTCGCGGTCGAAGTGCCATCCCAGGTGTACATGCGTGTCGATCAGGCCGGGCAGCAGGGTCGCCCCGGACAGGTCGTAGACCGTGGCTCCGGTTGTGCTCCCCGCCTCGACCACCGCCTCGATGCGGCCGCCCCGCACCACCACCTCGCGCCCGTCCAGCGCCGTGCCGCGCCCGTCGAGCACCCGGTCGGCGCGCAGCACGATCACGCCCTCTTCCGCGCTGCCGCCTCCCGGTGGTCCACCAGCCGCGTCACCCTGGCCGCCCTCCGGCCCGCCCCCGCCGCAGCCCGCCAGCAGCCACGCGACCGTCCCGATCCACCATGCCGCCGCCCGCCCGCCAGTGTCGCGTCGAATCGACGTCATCGGTCTCCGCATCGGCCGCATCCGGCCGCCCTCGCGTGCTGGACTGGTTTCATCGCTCATCACTCCGTCTCGGGAATGCGCCACGGCCCGCGCCAACCCGGTTGCGCACCCGCCGGGACCGATCCGCCTCCCTCACCGCTTCCAACGACCCCCGCTTGCCGCCATCTTTCGCCCGGCAAGATGCAACGTTACCCGAGGGGACGCGAGTCAGGGGACGGGACCGGTGGCGGACGACAAAGGGAAGAAGCGAATCTCCGGCGCCAGCCTCAGGCACGCATTCCACGAGATCATCTGGCCTCGGCGCAGGCTGGTTCTGTTCGGCCTCGTGCTCATCCTGATGAACCGGCTGGCCGGGCTCGTCCTTCCCATCTCCACGCGCCCCCTCATCGACGACGTGATCGCCACCGGCGACCTGCCCGGCCTGTTCCGGCTCCTCGGGGCGGTGGCGCTGGCGGTGGTCGTGCAGGCGGCCACCTCGTACACGCTGACCATGAGGCTGAGCGTCGAAGCGCAGCATCTCATCGCCGAGCTGCGCACGCAGGTGCAGCGGCACGTCCTGAGCCTGCCCGTGCGCGTCTTCGACAACACGCGCTCGGGCGATCTGGTGTCGCGCATCATGGAGGACGTCAGGGGCGTGCGGAACCTCGTCGGCACGGGCCTCGTGCAGCTCGTCGGCGGGGTGATCACCTCCGTGGTGGGCTTCGTATACCTGCTGAGCATCTCTCCCACGATGACGGTGCTCACGCTGGGGCCTCTCGGGGCCTTCGCCTTCATCTCCACCAAGGCCTTCCGCACGCTCCGGCCCGCGTTTCGCGAGCGCGGCAAGATTCGCGCGGAGGTCACGGGCCGCCTCACCGAATCGCTTGGCGGCATTCGCGTCATCAAGGGCTTCCACGCCGGAAGGGCCGAGGGAATGATCTTCCGCGATGGCGTCCTGCGCATCTTCCGCAACATTCGGAAGACGCTCACCACCTCCAGTCTGGTCACCAGCGCCGGCACGTTCTTCATGGGGATGGCGGGGGTGCTGGTGATGGGGTACGGCGGATGGCTCATCGTTCAGGGCCAGCTCACGGTGGGCGAGCTCTTCTCCTTCACCTTCCTGCTGGGCTTTCTGATTGCGCCCGTGATCCAGATGGCCAACATCGGCACCCAGATGACGGAGGCCTTCGCCGGCCTCGACCGCACCGCCGAACTGCTCTCCTGGCCGACGGAGGACGATGATCCGAAGCGGGTCGTGGAGATGCCGTCCATCCGGGGCCGGCTGCGCTTCGAGGATGTCCACTTCCGGTATGAGGAAGACAAGCCCGTGCTGCGGGGCATCAGCTTCGACGTCGAACCCGGCACCGTGGTGGCGCTGGTGGGCAGTTCGGGATCCGGCAAGTCGACCATGGCCAGCCTGGCCGCTTCCTTCCTGACGCCCGACGAAGGCCGCGTGCTGGTTGACGATGTCGACCTGAGCGAGGTGCGGCTGGCCAGCTACCGCAACCAGTTGGGGCTGGTGCTCCAGGACGACTTCCTCTTCGACGGCACCATCAGCGAAAACCTGCTCTTCGCGCGCCCGGACGCGAGTGGGGATGAGGTGCGGCACGCCGCCGGGCAGGCGTTCGTCACCGAGTTCAGCGACCGCTTCCCGGACGGGCTCGACACCGTGATCGGCGAACGCGGGGTCAAGCTGTCGGGCGGCCAGCGCCAGCGGGTCACCATCGCCCGGGCGATTCTCGCCAACCCGCGTCTCCTTTTTCTCGACGAGGCGACCTCCAGCCTGGACACCGAGAGCGAGGCCCTCATCCAGGCTTCCCTCGCCCAGCTTCTGCGGGGACGCACCACTCTGGTGATCGCGCACCGGCTGTCGACCATTCGGCGCGCCGACCTCATCCTGGTGCTGGAGGAAGGCCGCATCGTCGAGCGTGGCCGACACGAAGATCTCATCTCGCGCCGGGGACGCTACCACGAACTCTACACGGTCCAGGCGAGGATTTGAGAGCGGTATGAGACTTGCGTTTCCGGTGCATTGCCTGAAAACTGATGTTAGCCCCGACGGGTGTCCGAAGCATGTGGCCGGAGGCATTATGTCGCTTCCAGAAGGCGTTTTGTCGTTTTCCCGGGAACCTGTCCGTAACTCCTGGGTGTGCAATCCAAACATCGCGACCCGAAGTTGCCGTCTTGCGGCAGGTCGGAGTCGCTGAGTCGCATTGATTACGTCCCGTTTTCATTCATCAGGAGGGTCTTCCGAATGAGCTTGCCCGCAAGTAACTCGAATCGATTCCTCAAGCTGACCGCGTTCATGCTCCTGTTCGCGGCGCTACCCGCAGCGGCGCACGCCCAGGGCTCCCTCGAGGGCACGGTGCGCGATGCCGCGACCAACCAGGGAGTCGTCGGCGCGCAGGTGTTCATCTCCGCGCTGAACATCGGCAGCCTGACCGACAACGACGGTTCCTTCAGCATCGGCGGCGTTCCCGCCGGGTCGCACATCGTCGAGATCCAGCTGATCGGCTACGCCGCCGAGCGGCAGGAAGTGACCATCACGGCCGGGCAGGCGACGCAACTGGACGTGATCCTGAGCGAGGAGGCCATCACGCTCGGGGGCATCGTCGCCATCGGAACGCGGGCGCGGCCGCGCACGGTGACCGAGTCCGCGGTGCCCATCGACGTGATCCCGAACGCGGAGATCGTCAACCAGGGCGACAACGACTTCGCCAACCTGCTCCGCAACGTGGTGCCGTCGTTCAACGTGAACATCCAGCCCATCAGCGACGCGGCCACTTTCGCCCGTCCGGCGAACCTGCGCGGCCTCGCGCCCGACCACACGCTGATTCTGTTGAACGGCAAGCGGCGCCACCGCACGGCGGTCATCACCTGGTACGGCAACGGCCTCGCCGACGGATCGCAGGGCCCGGACCTCGCGATGATTCCGGGGTTGGCGCTGGAGCAGGCCGAGGTGTTGCGCGACGGCGCGGCGGCCCAGTACGGCTCCGACGCCATCGCGGGGGTGATGAACTTCATCCTCAAGAACGACCGGTCCGGCGGCGCCATCGAGATCAAGACGGGCGGAAACATGATGTCGCGGACCGGGGCGCGCTTCGAGGACGGCACGATCCCCGGCGACGGTGAGATGTACAGCATCGCGGGCAACTTCGGCCTGCCGCTCGGGGAGAACGGCTTCCTCAACCTGACCGGCGAATACGGCAACGCCAATCCCACCGACCGCAGCACGCAGCGCCGGGACGCGGTAGGGTTGGTCGTCCACGAGGGCAACACGAGCGTGCGCACGCCCGCGCAGATCTGGGGCTCCCCCCAGGTCAGCGACGAACTCAAGATCTGGGCGAACACCGGCTACCTGTTCAGCGACGCCCTCTCGTTCTACGGACACGCCAACTACGTGAGCAAGCAGGTTGAGGGCGGGTTCTACTTCCGGAACCCCGGCACCCGCAGCGGCGTGTTCGCCACCTCCGGCTGCCCGCGCTATTTCGGCGACCAGCCATGCGATCCGGAATGGGAGCGGTCCATCCTTCTGGTCGGAGACCTGCTCGAGGCCCAGGGCGGCATGATGGGCGCGGCCGGTTGCCCCAGGGTGCTGGTCGACCCCGCGAGCGGGACCATCAGGGACCGTGAGGCGTTCAACCAGGTCATGGCCAACCCCAACTGCTTCACCTTCCGGAAGATCTTCCCCGGAGGCTTCACGCCTCAGTTCGGCGCCTACGTGCTCGACGGCTCCGCAGTGGCGGGCCTCAGGGGCACCAGCGGGCGCCTGGACTGGGACGGCAGCGTGGCCTGGGGCAAGTCCAACATGGACTTCTACATGTACAACACGGTCAACGCCTCCCTCGGGCCGGACCAGCCCTGCAGCGCCGAGGGCACCTCGGTCGCGGTTCCCGACCAGCCCTGCACGCCGTACTTCAACCCGGGCATCTACGACCAGCAGGAAGTCAACCTGAACTTCGACGTCTCCTACGCGGTGAACGAGCGCGTGAACCTCGCGGGCGGCGCCGAATGGAGGAACGAGCGTTTCGAGATCGTCCCGGGCGACCAGGCTTCCTGGACCGAGGGACCGCTCGCCAGCCAGGGCTTCACTCCGGGGTCGAACGGATTCACCGGCTTCGGTCCGCTGACCGAGGGTGTGTGGAACCGGAGCAACGTGGCGACCTACGGCGACCTGGAGATCCGGGAGCCGGAAGGTGCGTGGACCTTCGGCCTGGCGGCCCGCTACGAGAACTTCTCGGACTTCGGCAGCACGCTGAACGGCAAGATCTCCGCCCGCACCAGGGTCTCTGAGGGCTTCGCCCTTCGCGCTAGCGCGAGCACGGGGTTCCGCGCCCCCACGCCGGGGCAGTCCAACGCGTTCAACATCTCCACGATCTACGACCCGGTCATCATGGACCTGACCAACAACGGCACCATCCCCTCCACCTCCGATCTGGCCGTGGAGTACGGGGGCGAACCGCTGGTGCCGGAGACCTCGGTCAACCTGGCCGTGGGCGCCGTGGTCGAGAGCGGCAACTTCAACATGTCGTTCGACGCCTATCAGATCAGCATGTCCGACCGGCTGACCTTCACGCAGGACTTCAGCCTCAGTCCCATGGACATCGACCGCCTGCTCGCCGAAGGCATCATCCGCCCGGGCGGCGTGCTCGCCAGATTCCGCTTCTTCATCAACGACTTCTCGACGCGCAGCCAGGGCATCGACTGGGTGGCCGCGTACCGGGTGGCGGGCGGCGACGGTTCCGGCACCACCTTCAGCACCGCCTGGAACGTCAACCGCACCACCGTGACCGAGTTCAATCCGCAGACGCTGAGCTCGGGCCGAATCCGCATTCTGGAGGAGGGACTGCCGAATCTGCGCGCCAACGTCTCGGTGAACCACAACTTCGCCAGCGGCATGCGCCTCCTGGTGCGGGCCAGCCACTGGGGCGGCTACTACGATGGCGAGCAGCCCTACTACGAGAGCGACTCCAGCAACACGATCGACTACCCGTCCCGCGTCCTCTTCGACGTGGAGGGGGCCTATTCCCTCAGCGACAACTGGATGCTGACTGTGGGATCCCAGAACGTCCTCAACACGAAGCCTCAGGAATACCCGGGCGCGGCGGACGGCGTCGGCAACCGGTTCGGCCAGTTCACGCCCTTCGGCTTCAACGGGGCCTTCGTCTACACCAAGCTGGGGTACACGTGGTAACGCGCAGCTGATCCGCCATCGGCGGAAGCAGCATCACAAGGCCCCGGAAGGTTGCACGGCGACCTTCCGGGGCCGTTCTTTGGAGAGTGATGTCTCTGTCCAGGCCCATCCCCCGCCTCCTGGCCTTCGCGCTGCCGGTCGCCACCGGCTGCGTTTCGTCTTCGGCGCTCGAGCTGTATCGGACCGGCGAAGCCGCCTGCTACGATCGTTCCGCCGAGCCCCAGACCGCCGTCGTCGATTCCCACCTTCACTTCCGTCCCTTCGGGGGTCCGGAGATCCCCTTCGAGGAACTCGTCGGGTACCTGGAGGAGACGGGCGTGCTGTTCGCCAACGTCTACGGGATCGGCCAGACGCTTCCGGACTTCTCGTCCTGCACCTACTACCTGGACTGTCCCGGCACACCGTTGACTCCGTCGCCGCAAAACGATGTCGCCAACGCCGCCGGGTACCTGGCAAGCCCGTTCGCGCGCGTCCATCTGACGATGTCGATGACGTTCCCCGATCTGGCGCGCCCCGCCACCATCCTCCCTGAAATGCATCGCCTGGAGGAGGAATATCCGGGCGTCTTCTCGTGGATGGGCGAGGTCAACCTGGCGAAGCAGGCCGTGTTCGCGAACGGCCGCGGGGCGGTTCCGCGCGAAGTGCTCGACGACTGGGCGCCGTTCATGGCCGCGCTCCGGGACCGGGACATGCCGCTTGCGATCCACTCCGACCTGGGCAACGACGAAGATCCGACCCTCTATCTTCCGCTGATGGACGAGGCGCTCGCCCTGTATCCGGACAACGACATCGTGTGGGTGCACATGGGCCTGTCGCGGGAGCTGACGCGGATGCCCCCGGCCGAGCACATCGCGATCGTGGAGTCGATGCTGGACCGCCATCCCCGCCTGATGCTCGATATCTCCTGGCGGGTGCTGGACGACGCCTATTTCTCGGATCCCGAGGCGAGGGCACCCTACGTGCGGTTCCTGAACGAGTACTCGGAGCGCGTTCTTCCGGGGACGGACTTTCTGGCTTCCAGGGACAAGGACTTCGAGGTCTACCGCACCGAGCTGGAAGTCACCAGCCGCATCCTGCGCTATCTGGACGACACCGCCTTCCGCAACATCGCGCTCGGCCAGAACTACTTTCGCCTGCTGGGGCTGGACTACACGGCGCCGAGGATATGCGCGGGGGCCTGAGAGAGCCCCGGAACGGCGGCGGCGCCCGGCGGGATTGCCGCTACAGCCGGGCTCGTATCTCCCACAGATCCGGAAACACCGGCTTGTTGAGCGTCGTGGCCAGGTAGCGGGACCCCGCGGATCCGCCGGTTCCAGGCTTATGGCCGATGGTCCGCTGCACCATCTTCATGTGGCGGTAGCGCCATTCCTGCAGCCCCTCGTCCAGGTCCACCAGGCGCTCGCACAACTGGGCGTTGCGCGCGTCCCCGCGATAGATGCGGATCAGGACTTCCTGCATGGCCTCGTCCGTCACCACCGGCCGCGTCACGTCCCGCTCCAGGCTTGTGCCCGGAACCTCGTATCCCTCCGTGGCCAGGTAGCGGAGGAAGCAGTCCCACAACGTGGGCGCGCTCCAGCGGCGCTCGAGATCCAGCCGCGCGCGGCTCCCCGGTTCGAAGCGCTTCATGGCGGCCCTGTGCTTCCAGCCGAGGCAGAACTCGAGAGCGCGGAACTGGTCGGACTGGAAGCCGCTGGCGGTGTCGAGATGGTCGCGGAAGGTCAGGAACTCGACGGGGCTCATGGTCTCGAGGATGTCGAGCTGCGCGACCAGCACCTTGAGGATGGTGAGGATGCGCTTGAGCGTATGCTGAGCCCGTGGCGCGTCTCCGTCTTCGAGCAGGCGACAGCAGTAGTCCATCTCGTGGAGGAGCACCTTGAACCACAGCTCGTAGACCTGGTGGATGACGATGAACAGCATCTCGTCGTGCTCAACGTCGTCCCTCGGCTTCTGGAGCCGGAGCAGCTCATCCAGCCTGAGATAGCGCTCGTAGTTGACGGCTTCGGGGTTGCGGGTCACTCGCTGAGCCTCGGGGGTTCCTCCAGGTAGCCTTCCTCGATGAGGATGGCCTCGATCTCGTGCCAGACGGCGAGCTGGCTGTCGTGGGCGCCGTCATGTTCCAGCGCGACCTCGGAGATCCGCCCTTCCCATTCGTTGACGAGGTAGAGCGCGTCCAGGACCTCGTCGTCCTCTTCCGACTCCGCGGCGCCGTGCGCCTCCAGAACCAGAAGCACGTCCGCGGAGGTGACGTGATAGGCAAAACTCAGGTCGCACCTCCCGCGGATCGTGCCTCCGGCGGGCCCTCGGTTGGCCGCCGTGATCGTGGCCCTCAGCAGACGTTCCTCGGGAAGGACTCCGTGACAGCCCGGTTAATCTAAACCGACGGCCCGGACTCCGCTTCCCCGCGGGAGCGGATCGTCTCGACCCGTTCGGCCAGCCGGGCGTCTCCCAGCGATTCGGCGACGCGCTCGAAGCCGGGGGTCGCTCCGCTCCAGCGGAGTTCATCGAGGTTGCCGAACAGCGAGGCGTCATCCCGCAGGGTGGCCAGATCCCGGAACAGCAACGCGTCCCGCCATCCGGTGCGGAGATTCTCCTGCAGCCTCGGCGCGCCCCGCACGGCGACGCCCCAGGGCAGGCTCCGGAGCGGGATGGCCTCCAGGTGCCCGTAGTGAGCGAGCACCGCGGAGGTCGACTTGGCGCCCCAGCCCGGGATGCCCGGGAACCCGTCCGCGCTGTCGCCCACCAGCGCCAGGTAGTCGGGGATGGAGGCCGGCCGCACCCCGAACTTGTCCACCACCCCGTCTTCGTCGCGCAACGCTCGCTGCCGCCGGTCGAACTGCACGATGCGGGTCCCCGAGACGCACTGGCTGAGGTCCTTGTCGGGCGTGCAGATGAAGACTCGCTCCACCGCCGGGTCCGCGCCCGCCAGCCGGGCCGCCGAGGCAAGCCCGTCGTCGGCTTCCAACTCGACCATCGGCCATACCGCCACCCCCATCGCCGCCAGAGCGCCTTCGAGGGGGTGAAACTGCGCCCAGAGCGCGGGATCGATGCCTGCCGAGCTCTTGTAGCCCGGCCACAGGTCGTTTCGGAACGACTCGATGACGTGATCGGTGGCGACCCCGATGTGCGTGACGCCCGCCTCCAGCATGCCCAGCAGGGAGTGCAGCACGCCAACGAGAGCGCCCACCTCGCGGCCCGCCCGGTCTTCCCGGGACGGGACCGCGTAGAAGTGGCGGAACAGCTCGTAGGTGCCGTCGATGAGGTGGACGTTCACGGGCGGTCGGATGTTCGGGGGCCGGGCGATCGTGAAGGGGAACCATGCGGGCTGGACGGTCCGGTGCGCAATTGCGCGCCCATCGACTACAACCCGGTCCCCGATTGACACGCGATTCCGGGCGCAGCCTTATTGACGAAGGGACTCTGATGCCACAGGGCCCTGGTGTGCGCAGCATCCCCCCGATGTGCGGCATCGCTCGATCAGTAGAGGAGGTATCGACATGCATGCTCCCGCCCCCCGAACCATTCTCGCCGCGTCATGGCTGGCCATCGCCGGCCTTGCCCTGCCGCAGGACATGGACGCCCAGGTGCCGCCGCAGCGCACCACCGCCTTCGTCAATGCGAACGTCGTGCCCATGGACCGCGAGGGCGTGCTCGCCGATCATACGGTCGTCGTCTCCAATGGGCGCATCGTGGACATGGGCCCGTCGGCATCGGTCGACCCGCCCGCCGGCGCCATGGTCATCGACGCCGCCGGAAAGTACCTCATGCCCGGCCTCGCAGAGATGCATGGGCACATGCCGGGCGGCAACATCGAGGAAACGGTGATGTTCCTCTACGTGGCCAACGGCGTCACCACGGTGCGCGGCATGCTGGGACAGGACGGGCATCTGGCATTGCGCGAGCGGGCCAACGCCGGGGAGATCGTCGCGCCGACGCTCTACATGGCCGGCCCGAGCTTCAATGACGGGAGCGTGAACTCCCCCGCGGAGGCGGAGCAGCAGGTACGTCGGCAGAAGCGTGAGGGTTGGGATCTGCTGAAGATCCATCCGGGACCCACGCTCGACGAATACAACGCCATGGCGGTCACTGCCCAGGAGGTGGGGATCCGCTTCGCCGGACATGTGCCGGCAGATGTGGGGCTCGAGCATGCCATCCTCATGGGCCAGGAGACCTTCGACCACCTCGACGGCTACATCGAGTTCCTGGACGCCTTCGAGGGCGAGGTCGATGAGGACCGGCTCGAGTACATCGTGCAGCTGACCCGCGACGCGGGCGCCTGGGTGGTCCCCACCATGGTCCTCTGGGAGGTCGGCATCATCGGCCGGGGCGATGCCGCCGAAATGGCGCGCTACCCTGAGATGCGCTACTGGCCCGGATTCCAGGTGGAGGGTTGGGAGGGCCGACAGCGGGCCGCGGCATCCCGGACCAGCCCCGAGCGGGCGGCGCAGTGGGCCGCGAACCGCAATCGGGTGCTGAAGGCGCTGTCGGACGGGGATGCCGGCATCCTCCTGGGGACCGATTCGCCCCAGATCTTCAGCGTGCCGGGTTTCTCGATCCATCGCGAGCTGAAGGCGATGGCCGACGCGGGGATGTCCGCCTGGGAGATCCTGGTCAGCGGGACCCGCAACGTGGGCGAATACTTCCAGGGTAGGGACTCGTTCGGCACGGTGGCGGTCGGGCGGCGCGCGGATCTTCTGCTGCTGAACGCGAATCCGCTGTCCGACGTGGCCAACGTGGCCGACCGCGCGGGGGTCATGTTCCGTGGCCGCTGGCTGGCCGAAGAGGAAATCCAGAGAAGGTTGGAGGAGATCGCGGATGAGATGGGGAACTGAGCCGAGGGATCGGCGCCGGATGGTGCGCGGAGCCACTGCTTTGTCAGGTCGTCTGTCAATAATGACAATGACTTACGCAACCGTCTTGCTGCTCGCACCATTTCTCGGTGCGAGTCCGGCCTTTGCCCAGAACGTCGACGCCGACGCGTGGAACGCCGCCATCTCCCGCTTCGAACAGAAGATGGAGGCGCAGGTGGCGGCCGACGATGTCGGCGGGGTCAGCGCGGCCGTTGCGAGGGGCAGCGACGTTGTATGGGCCCGGGCCTTCGGTTGGGCCGACCGCGACCGCCGCATCCGGGCCGGGGTGGGCTCCATCTACCGGACGGGCTCCATCTCCAAGACCGTCACCGCCGTGGCGATGATGCGGGCGGTGGAGCGGGGCTTCATCGACCTCGACCAGCCGCTGAGCGAGATCTTTCCGGCGACCGCCCGGTTCCCCGGGGCGATGGCGGGCGCTCCGGCGCCAACCGTGCGTCAGTTCGCAAGCCACACCTCCGGGCTGGTGCGCGAGCCCGATTGGGACATCGCCGCCTCCGGGCCCATCGGAATCTGGCAGGAGCGCGTCGTCGAATCGATTCCGCTGAGCCGCTTTCAGAACGCGCCGGGAGCGGAGTACTCCTATTCCAACATCGGCTACGGCACGCTGGGGCTGGCCGTGGCGAGGGCCGTGGGGCGGCCCTTCATGGAGTTCGTCGAAGAGGACGTCTTTCAGCCGCTGGGCATGACCAGTTCCACCTTCGTCATCGGACCCGAACTCGCGCCCCGGCTGACCGTCGGCTACGTGAACCGGGGCGACGGAAACCCGGACCCGGAGCAGCCGACCCGCGAGCACGCCGGCCGCGGCTACAAGGTGCCCAACGGGGGCGTCTACTCGACCGTCGGCGACCTGGCCCGCTTCATGGGCGCGCTGCAGGGAAGGGCATCGCCCGCGATCCTCTCCGATGAGAGCGTCGCGGAGATGAGCCGGGTTCACACGCCCGAGGACCCCGACGACGGCTATGGCCTCGGCGTGATGATCCGCACCACGGACGGCGGAGCCCGGCTCATCGGTCACTCGGGTTCGGTGGCCGGCTACAACGCCTACATGCTCTTCGAGCCGGAGTCGGGGCTCGGCGTGGTGTTGCTCCGCAACTACAACCAGGGCCAGGCCAGCCTGGGCGCGGCGGGACAGGAACTCCTCGTGGAGCTGCTGGGAGCGCTGCGCTGAGTCAGCCCGCGTCGAACAGGCGCATCTGACCGCCCCGCTCGGGCCTGCGGAACCCGTCGGTCGCCAGCTCGTACGATCGCCGCTTCAGCCCGAGCTTGCGGCAACTGACCCGGAAGAGGTTGCCCAGATGCTCGGCGAAGGGGCCCCTCCCTCGCCCACGCCGCCCGAAACGGGAGTCGTAGAGCCTCCCGCCGTGCGCTTCCCTGAGCCGGCCGAGCACCTTCTTGCGCCGGTCAGGGAAGTGCTGCTCGAGCCATTCGGCGAACAGTTCCTTCACTCCGAGAGGGAGCCGCAGCATCATCACCCCCGCGTGCGAAGCGCCAGCCTCGCGCGCAGCGCCGAGAATCTCCGGAAGCTCGTGGTCGTTCAGTCCCGGGATCAGCGGGGCCACGTTGACCCCCACGGGGACTCCGGCGTCCGCCAGTGCCCGCACCGCCGCCAGCCTGCGGGCGGGAATCGAGGTTCTCGGTTCCATCACCCGGCGGAGATCCTTGCGCAGCGTCGTGATCGACAGCGTAACCATCGCCGTCCCATGCTCCGCCATGCGCGAGAGGATGTCGACGTCCCTCGCCACCAGGTAGTTCTTCGTGACGATCGACACCGGATGCCGGCACTCGAGCAGCACCTCCAGGCAGGCGCGCGTGATTCCCAGCCGGCGCTCCACCGGCTGGTACGGGTCGGTGACGCCGCTGAGCGCGAGCGTCTGAGGCGTCCAGGCGCGCGCGGACAACGCCCTTTTGAGCAGCTCCGCGGCATCGGGCTTGACCATGATCCGGCTCTCGAAGTCGAGCCCCGCGGAGAACCCCAGGTACTCGTGGGTGGGCCTGGCGTAGCAGTAGCTGCACCCGTGCTCGCACCCCCGGTAGGGATTGAGGCTGACCGCAAAGCCCAGGTCCGGACTCGAATTGTGCGAGATGACGCTGCGCGACCGGTCGATGAAGAATCGGGTCTTGCGGGGCTTTTCGCCCTCACCACCGAACTCCGCTTCCGGCTCCAGATGAAGCCGCTCGAAGCGGTTTGGCAGGTCGTGCGAGGCTCCACGGCCTCTGACAGGCAGTCGCATGGGGGTTTGCTCTTCCATCAGGGTCCCGGAGCCGGGAAGTTGTCACGGACTCGGGTGAGGGTTCGGGGAATATTCGGTGTTTATTCGGTAACATGACCGGCCGTAGTCGCGCAAGGGTGGCGCGGAGGCGCGCGCGGGCGGTGTCGCAAGTCCGGCGGCGGCGGTATGCTGGACGCTCGGGCGCCGCACTCGCCCTGAGAGCCACGCCCGCGTTAAGCAGCAAGCAGCGGAGGAGTCGATCCCATGCAGAAACCGCGTCCACCGGGAGCGCTCGCGGCAGGTGCTCTGATCCTTGGCCTCGCTCTTCCGGGCCTCGTTTCGCCCCACCCGGCCAGCGCGCAGGACGGAACGGTGGCCCTGGTGGGCGGGATGCTGCTGGACGGGTACGAGACGCCTCCCATCCATCACGCGGCGGTCGTCATCGAGGGCAACCGGATCGTCGCAGTGGGACCGGCGACGGAGGTCGAGATCCCCACCGGCGCCGAGATCATCAGCACGGAGGGCATGACCATGCTCCCCGGGCTGGTCGACCTGCACGTCCACCTGATGATCCTCGGCCATGGGGAGTACTCCGAGTGGTGGCCCATCCTCGACAAGGCCCGCGAGGAGATGATGGCCATCTCGGCGAAGCAGCTCCTGATGGCGGGGGTCACCACGGCTGTGGATCTTGGCGCGCCGATGGAGATCCTTAACGTGCGGGACGACATCAACGAAGACCGCCTCCCGGGTCCGCGCATGCTGGTCAGCGGCCCCTGGATCACGCGCGCCGGGCGGCAGTGGCCGGACTGGTTCCAGCGTCGCATCGCATCCCCGGCGGAGGCCGCCGAGCAGACGAACGACCTCATCGACGCCGGAGTCGACGTCATCAAGATCTGGGCGGGGATGACCGAAGACGACATGCGGGCGGTCGTAGAGGCCGCACATCGGCGGGGGGTCGAGGTCCACACCCATCTCTATGCGCCGGAGGACATGTGGGCGGCCATCCGGGCCGGCACCGACGTCATCCAGCACGCGGGTTCGGGCGGCAACCCGCCCTACAGCGACGATCTCATCGCCGAGGTGGCGCACCGCGGTATCCCCGTGGTCCAGACCATCGCCCATCGCATCTGGGTCTATCCCGCGACCCTCGAGTTTCCGGAGCGGCTGCAGGATCGCAGGCTGAAGGAGGATCTGCCGCCCGACCTGTACCGGGAGTTCCAGCGTTCCTTCGAGGACTTCCACCGGAATTCGTATTTCCGGACGACTCCCCGCCAGATCCGCAACTCGGAGATTGCGGCGCGGCAGTTCATCGAAGGAGGCGCGGTGATCGCCATGGGCACCGATTCGGGTTCGCCGATGAACTTCCACACGGAGGCCGCGTGGCGGGAGATTTCCGCTCTGGTGGACTCGGGAATGACGCCGCTCGCCGCGATCTCCGCCTCGACCAAGACGGGGGCCGAGGTCATCGGCCGGGGCAGGGATCTGGGCACGATAGAGCCGGGCAAGCTCGCCGACATCATCGTCGTGGAGGGGAATCCGCTCTTCGACATCAACGTCCTCGGCTATGTGCGGATGGTTGTCAAGGACGGCGTGAGGTACAAATGACTGCAGACGTTGCGGAGCGGCCGGCAAATCGCAGGCCGAACAGACTACCGGGGAGGGAGGGCATGAAGCGCACACGACGGCTTGGCAGGGCGACGGCGATCCAGAAGGGCCATCCGCTGGAGCGGCCCGGCGCGACGCGCGCGCGAGCCCGATTCCTCCTGCTCTCGGCGGTTTCCTGGGCCGTGATGGCCTCCGGCCTCGACGCCCAGCGCGTCACCCTCCCCGACACTACCGAGGTGACGGCCATCGTCGCCGGACGCCTCATCGACGGCGTGGACGGAAACGTGCGCGAGAACGTCACCATCCTCGTGCGCGGCACCCGCCTGGAAGCCGTGGGCGCGGACGTCGCCGTGCCCGCGGGCGCGATCCGCATCGACCTCTCCGACCACACCGTGATGCCCGGCTTCATCGACCTGCACACGCACATCACCAGCGACCCCGGGGGCAGCCGGGAGAGTGGCTTACGTCGCTGGCCGGGGCACCTGGCCATCGCCGGCGTCATGAACGCCAGGATCACCCTGGAGGCGGGCTTCACCACCATCCGCAACGTCGGCAGCGACGACTTCGCCGACGTGGCGCTGCGCGATGCCATCAACGCGGGCATGGTGCCGGGCCCGCGCATCTACACGGCCGTGCACTCCCTCGGCATCACGGGCGGACACTGCGACAACAACGGCTATCGTCCGGACATCTTCGAGGAGCCGGGCGTCGAGGAAGGCATCGCCCAAGGGATCGAGCGCGTGCGCGAGGCGGTGAACTACCAGATCAAGTATGGCGCCGACGTCATCAAGTTCTGCGCCACCGGCGGCGTCCTGTCGTTGGGCACCGCAGTCGGCGTGCAGCAATACACCGAGGAAGAGATGGTCGTCCTGGTGCAGACCGCCAACATGGCCGAGCGTACGGTGGCTGCCCACGCTCACGGCCTGGACGGGATCAAGGCCGCCGTTCGCGCCGGCGTCACCTCCATCGAGCACGGGTCCATGCTCGACGACGAAACCGTCCGGCTCATGGCCGAACACGGCACCTACCTGGTGCCCACCATGATGGCCTTCGAAGACGTTCGCCAGCGGGCGCTGGCGGGGACGCTCGGCGGGCTGCCCGGCCTGAAGGCGATCGAGATCTACCCGTATTTCCGCGAATCCATTCAGATGGCGGTGCGGGCGGGCGTGAAGATCGGATTCGGAACCGACGCGGGGGTCTTCCCGCACGGCGAGAACGCGGGGGAGTTCCGCCTGCTGGTGGACGCGGGCATGTCGCCGACGGACGCGATTCTCGCCGCGACCCGCGAGGCGGCGATCGTGTTGAATCGCACGGAGGAACTGGGCAGCGTGGAGGCGGGCAAGGTTGCGGACCTGGTGGCCGTGCGCGGAGATCCGCTGGAGGACATCGATCTGCTGCGGAACATCGACTTCGTCATGAAGGACGGCGTGGTCTACAAGCAGGACGGACGCGGCGCGAGGCGTCCCGCGACGGATGGGGGAGGTTCCTAGAGAGGGGCCCCTTTCCGGCAGCCCGACACAATTCACAATCTGACGAGGAACGGTGAGACCATGACGACCAATCGACGCGACTTCCTCCGGATGTCGGCCCTGGCCGGCAGCGGACTGGGCCTCGGGCTCGGATACCCGGCCTCGCTGAACGGGCATGGGCTCGAAGCGGTCCAGCTGCCGCGCAGGGCTTCCCGCATCCTCCTTCTCGGAGGCACGGGGTTCATCGGCCCCTGGCAGGTGAACCGCATCCTGTCGCAGGGCCACGAGCTCACTCTGTTCAACCGCGGCCGCAGCCAGCCGCGCATGTTCCAGGACCAGTTCGCCGGGCTGGAAAACCTGATCGGCGACCGCGACGGCGACCTTTCGTCCCTGGAGGGCAACCGCACCTGGGACGTCGTCATCGACAACTCCGGCTACACGCCCGACCAGGTTCGCGCCACCGCCCGCCTGCTGGTGGACCGGACGGATCAGTATCTCTTCATCTCCACGCAGGCCGCCTACATGTCGCGGGTGGAGATCGGCATCGACGAGGATGCCCCGGTGGGCCAGGCGGACCTGCCGATGGAGGAATGGGAAGGCTACGGGCCGATGAAGGCGCTGGCGGAACAGGAGCTGCAGTCCGCCTTCGGGGATCGCTGCACCATCGTTCGCCCCGGCCTGGTGGCCGGCCCCGGAGACCGCAGCGACCGCTTCACCTACTGGTGCGCGCGCATGGACCGGGGCGGGGAAGTGCTCGCCCCCAACACCCCCATGGATCCCGTCCAGTACATCGACGTGCGCGACCTGGCCGAGTTCATGGTCCATCTTCTGGAACAGGAGACGAGAGGCGTCTACAACGTGATCGGACCGGAGGGCGACCTGCACATGGAGGAGTTCCTCTACGGGATCAAGGCGGTGACGTCGACGCCCTCGAACCTCACGTTCGTGACCCTCGACTTCCTGCGGGAGCAGGGAGTGCAGCCCTGGAGCGACCTGCCGGTCTGGCAGCCGCCCGTGGGACCGACCGCGGGCTTCGCGCGCATGAGCCGCGCCCGCGGCATGGCTGCCGGCCTGCGCTATCGGCCGCTCGCGGTCACCGCGGCCGAAACGCTCGAGTGGTGGAAGCAGCTTCCCGAGGAGGACCGGACGCCCATGCGCTCGGGCCTCGCCCCCGAGCGAGAAGCCGAGGTGCTCGCGGCCTGGCGCCGGAGGTCCGGCTAGCGGGCGCGCGCAGAGCTCTCGCGATGCCTCGATGGGCCCGCCGCCGGTCTGCGCACTCGCGCGAAAGAAGCTACCGGCCGCGAGAGCGTGCGGCCAGCCGGGAATTGCTTGCGTGGCATCGGGCCGTCGGTTACGGTGCCGATGCATGCGCCCCGGTCACGCCCTGACCGCAGTCCTGCAAATCCCGGAGGCATCGATGACCCGGTTTGTGAAGCTGTTCGCCCTCGGTCTGCTCCTTCTCCCGAACGTGGTCGGCGCGCAGCAGGCGCCTCGCCCCGGGAGCGGCGGAAACCCGATCGATCCCGACGCCCCGCGTCCGATCGACGCGCTGGAGTCGGTGTGGATCGAGGAACTCACCTTCATGGAGGTCCGCGACGCGATCCGCTCCGGAAAGACCACCGTCATCGTGCCCACGGGAGGGGTTGAGGAGAACGGCCCCTACCTGGCCGGCGGCAAGCACAACTACATCCTGCAGCAAACCGCCGAGGCGGTTGCGCGCAAGCTGGGCAACGCGCTGATCGCCCCGATCATCAAGTACGTGCCCGAGGGCGAGATCGATCTGGAACCCGGCACCATCCGCTATCCGGGCACCATCGGGGTCAGGGTCGAGACCTTCAAGGCCGTGCTCACCGACGTCTCGACCGCCCTGCGGGCCAACGGGTTCGAACACATCGTCCTCATCGGCGACAGCGGAGGCAACCAGCAGCCGCAGGTGGAGGTCGCGGAGGAGCTCTCGGCCAAGTGGACCGATGGCAAGACCGGCATCCACCACATCCCCGAGTACTACAACTGGGTGGACCGCCAGCAATGGCTGCGCGAAAGGGGCATCAACGAGGTGATGCAGGACCCCGGCCTGCACGACGAGTTCAGCGCCACCTCGATCATGATGCTCACCGACCCCACCACCGTTCGCATGGAGCAGCGCATCCGCGCGGGACATTTCTCCATCAACGGCGTCGACCTGGCCCCCATACCCCGCACCCTGGCCCTCGGAAGCGAGCTCGTGGACTGGATCGCCGATCTCACCGTGGCCGCCATCCACGAGGCGACCGGGGAGACGGACGGAAGCTGATGTCCGCCGGCTCGGCCTCGGCCGGACCGGTACCCACAGACACGCGTTCGCAGATCCCCTCGGACATGCGTTCGCAAGCCAGGCGGAAGGGAATACCACCCCTCTAAAGGAGATCTTCATGGAGTCGCGCACCGCCACCCGAATCTTCGCAGCCGGCATCGTCCTGATGCTCTCCGTGTACGCGCCGCCGCTGGAGGCGCAGGAGCTCCACTCGGGTGAATTCCGGGCGGGCGAGACCGCGATCGTCCAGCACAACCTCATGGTGCCCATGCGGGACGGCACGCTCCTGTCGACGGACGTATACCGGCCGGCCGCGCCGGGCCGCTATCCGGCGCTGCTGATCCGCGACCCCTACGTCAACGGCTCCGACGCCGCCTCGTGGGAGATGGGCTTGCGCTGGGCGGAGCGGGGATACGTGTACGTCCACCAGAACGTGCGCGGCCGCTTCGACTCCGAGGGGAGCTGGTATCCCTATCTGGCCGAAGCCAACGACAGCCACGACACGCAGAACTGGATCGGCCGGCAGGAGTGGTCGGACGGGCAGGTGGGCACCCACGGTAACTCCTACCTCGCCACCACGCAGTGGAAGGGCGCGGAGTTCCGGTCGCCCTACCTGAAGGCGATGGCCCCGCGGGTGACCCCGTTCAACTACTACTTCGACACCGCCTATCCGGGCGGGGCGCTCGCGCTGGGCTCGCGCATCGGCTGGGCCTCGGGGATGGGCGGTCGCACCGGCCAGGCGGGCAACCCCGACTGGGACCAGGTGCTCTGGACCATGCCGCTGCTGGAGATGGGCGCGGCGACGGGGCAGGACAATCCCTGGTGGCGCGACTTCGTGATGCACCCGACCTACGACGCCTACTGGGAAGTGCTCGATTCCGAAGCCCGGCTGGAGGAATTCGCGGCAGCCTCGCTCAATATCGGCGGATGGTACGACGTCTTCCTGGACGGCACCCTGGTCAGCTACACGGGCATGGTCGAGAAGGGACGCACCGAGTACGCGCGCGAGAACCAGAAGCTGCTCATCGGCCCCTGGCCCCACGCCAGCGTCCCCAACTTCGTCTATGACGGCATCGATTTCGGGCCGGACGCCACCGTGGACTTCGACAGCCTGCACGTGAAGTGGTTCGACGCCCTGCTCAAGGGGGTCGACAACGGCTATCTGGATGAACCGCCCGTGCGGATCTTCATCATGGGCGAAAACGTCTGGCGCTCCGAGAACGAGTGGCCCATCGCCCGCACGCAGTACACGAACTACTACTTCCACAGCGGCGGCGGTGCGAACGGCTCAGCAGGCGACGGCACCCTGACCACGGAGATGCCGGGAGCGTCCGATCCGGTCGACGAGTTCGTGTTCGACCCCATGAACCCGGTTCCGACGCGCGGCGGCAACCTCATGTTCGGGCCCACGCCTCCCGGGCCCTTCGACCGGGCGGACATCGCGGAGCGCGACGACATCCTGGTGTTCACCACGCCGCCCCTCGAGGAGGCGGTGGAGGTCACGGGTCCGATCACGGCCACCGTCTACGCGTCGAGTTCCGCGACCGACACCGACTTCACGGCGATGCTGGTCGACGTCCATCCGGACGGAAAGGAAATCAACATCGCGGACGGCATCCTGCGCGCGCGGTATCACGGCAACCCGGACTTCACGGACTTCGAGCTGCTGGAGCCTGGGACCGTGTACGAGTTCAACATCGACCTGTGGGCCAGCAGCAACCTCTTCAGGGAAGGCCACCGGATCCGGGTCGAGATCTCGAGCAGCAACTTCCCGAAGTACGACCGCAATCCGAACACCGGCGGCCCGGTCCACCTGGAAACGGAGGTCCAGACCGCCAATCAGACGGTCTACCATAACGCCCGGTATCCGTCGCACATCACGCTGCCGGTCATTCCCCGGTAGGGGTCCGGCGCAGCTGGCGCCGCGGAACGGGATTTGCTGCTGAGGCCGGTTCACCGCGCTTGCGAGCACGAAGACCCGGGGCGTAGGTTGAACCGGTGCTATGTCCGGGCCCCGTGTGTCCCGGCGGCGCCAGTGCGTCCCCGCGCAGCGGCCTGCAGGCGGAGGTGTTTGTGAGAGTTCTCCTTCCGGGGATTTCACTCCTGGGTCTGGCCCTCTTCATGGGTCATGAGGGGGCGCGCGCGCCGACGTTTGCAGGGGAACCCGAGGATCCCGCTCAAGCCCTCGTGACGAGCCACCTTCCGGATGCCTCACGGGGTCCGGGCGCGCATCCCGGCACGCCCCCGTCCGAAGCGCTCAACGCCGTCGTTCGTCAGTACTGCTTCGTCTGCCACAACGACGCCATGATGACCGGCAACATGACGGTCCAGAGCTTCGACGTGACCAACGCCTGGGAGGACTGGGAGACGGCCGAGCGCATGATCGCGAAGCTGCGCACGGGGATGATGCCTCCGCCCGGAATACCCCGTCCCGGCGGGGACACGCTGCTCACGCTCGTCGAGACGCTCGAGCAGACGATCGACGATTACGCGGCCGCCAATCCCAACCCGGGCAACCGCAGCTTCCAGCGGCTCAACCGCGCGGAGTACGAGCAGGCCATCCAGGATCTCTTCGGCATCACCGTCGACGCCAGCCAGTGGCTTCCCCCGGATCTCTATCTCGGGAACTTCGACCACATGGCGGTCTCGCAGCCGCTGTCGCCCACGCTCCTCAACTCGTACCTGAACGCCGCCAACGACGTCAGCCGCCTGGTGCTGGGCCATCCCGGCGCGACCTCGGACTCGAAGACCTACCTCGTCTCGACCTACCAGTCCCAGCACGAGTGGGACCATGTGGAGGGCGCGCCCTACGGCACCCGCGGCGGCATCGTGATCGATCACCATTTCCCCGCCGACGGCGAGTACGTCTTCGAGATGTCGTTCTGGGCAGGGGACCATGAGCGCTTCGCCGAAATGGACATCTCCATCGACGGGGAGCGGGTCGCCCTGGTTCCGGTGGAAGAGTTGCGCCGGGACGCGGACTTCGGGCCGAACTGGAACCAGTTCACCGACCCCATCTTCGTCAGCGCGGGCCAGCGTCGGGTCGCGGCGGCGTTCATCAGGAAGCAGGACGGGCCCTACGCCGACCTGCAGGAGCCCTTCGGCTGGTCCAACGCCGGCGTCCGCTTCCGCATCGGGACGGGGTTCGTCGTCCTCACCCACCTGAGAGACCTGAGCATCCGCGGGCCCCTGGACCCCCAGGGCGTATCCGAGACCCCGAGCCGGCAGCGGGTCTTCACCTGTCGGCCGACGTCGGTCGAGGCCGAACGGTCCTGCGCCCGGGAGATCGCCACGCGGCTTGCCCGCCAGGCCTATCGCCGGCCGCTAACCGACTCCGACCTCGCGGGGCTGATGTCGTTCTACGACGTGGGGGCCGCCGAGGGAGGATTCGAAACCGGCGTGCGCACCGTCCTGGAGGCGATCCTGGCAAGCCCGCACTTCGTGTTCCGGATCGAGGAAGCCCCGGAGAACGAGCTCGATGCCGGCGGCAGCTACCGGATCACCGACCTCGCCCTCGCCTCCAGGCTGTCGTATTTCCTCTGGGGAACGCAGCCGGACGACGAACTGGTTTCGCTCGCGAGCCGTGAGCGGCTCTCGGATCCGGGCGTCCTGGAGCAGCAGGTCCGCCGCCTGCTGGCCGACCCGCGCTCCGAGAGCCTCGCCACCCGTTTCGCCACGCAGTGGCTCAGGCTTCAGGATCTCGAAAGGGTGCAGCCGGACGCCTTCTGGTTCCCCCACTTCAACGAGCAGCTCAAGGCCGCCATGCGGCGCGAGACCGAGTTGTTCTTCGATCATCTGGTCCGCGAGGACCGGAGCCTGCTGGAGCTCTACGGTGCCGACTACAGCTTCATGAACCAGCGCCTGGCGGAGCACTACGGCATCCGGGGCGTGGTCGGGGAGAACTTCCGCCGCGTGAACTATCCCGAGGGAATGCTGCGCCAGGGGCTGCTGGGGCACGGCAGCGTGCTGATGTCCACCTCGATGGGTACGCGGACCTCTCCGGTCTTGCGCGGCAAGTGGGTGATGGAGGTGCTGCTGGACGCGCCGCCCCCGCCGCCTCCCCCCGACGTGCCCGCTCTGGAAGAGACCGAGGACGAAGGGGAGGGCCGGCTGCTCACCACGCGCGAGCGCCTGGAGATCCATCGGCGGAACCCGGTGTGCGCCGCCTGCCATCAGTTCATGGATCCCATCGGGGTGGCGCTGGAGAACTTCGGCGTCACCGGGGAATGGCGGATACGCGAGAGCGGATCCCCTCTCGACGCCCGGGGCCAGCTCTACGACGGCACCGATCTCACCAACTCGGTGCAGCTCGCGGACGCGCTCCTGGAGCGCCCGATCCCGCTGGTGCGCACCTTCACCATGAACCTGCTGGCGTACGCCCTCGGGCGTCGCGTCGAGTACTACGACGGGCCGACCATACGCGCCATCGCGCGCGAGGCGGAGAGCAACGACTACAGAATCTCATCCTTCGTCCTCGGCGTCGTGAAGAGCGATGCCTTCCGCAGCAGGCAGGACATCGGGGCTGCGGCCGCGGACGGGGTCGAGGGCGGATAGACGACGAGACAACATGCCGCGGGGCCCCGGCCCCGGGGCGCCACGATGAATAGAGGGAGCACGACGATGACGACCAGCTTCATCACGGGCGCGCACATTCCCCGCCGCACCTTCGTTCGCGGGATGGGGGCCACGGTGGCGCTGCCCCTCCTGGACGCGATGATGCCGGCCGGACCCGGCCGCTGGGGACGCGCTGCGGCCGCGCTCGAGGACCGCACCCGCCTGGTGTGCATCGAGGAGGTGCACGGGGTGCCGGGATGCAGCGAGTGGGGCGCGAGCCAGCATCTGTTTGCACCCGAGACGATCGGGCGAAACTTCCGCATGACGGATGCGAACGTGCTCAAGCCGCTCGAACGCTTTCAGGACTACCTCACCATCATCAGCAACACCGACGTGCGCATGGCCGAAGCCTACGAGCCCAACGAGATCGGCGGCGACCACTTCCGGTCGACGGCGGTCTTCCTGACCCAGTGCCACCCCAAGCAGACGCAGGGTTCCGACATCTACGTCGGCGTCTCCCTCGACCAGTTGCAGGCGCGCCGGTTCGGGCAGGACACCGCGCTCCCGTCGCTGCAGCTCTGCATCGAGAACCTGGGGCAGGGCGGCGGCTGCTGGTACAACTACCACTGCGCGTACACGGACGCGATAAGCTGGGCGTCGCCGACCGAGCCGCTGCCCATGATCCGCGATCCGCGCGCCGCGTTCGATCTTCTTTTCGGCGCCGGCGGAAGCAACGAGGAGCGCGCGGTCCGAAGGCGCACCAACCAGAGCATCCTCGACTGGATCGTGGACGAGGTGGCGACGCTCCGGGCCCGGGTGGGCACCGAGGACCGGAACCGGCTGGACCGGTATCTGGACAACGTGCGCGAGGTGGAGCGCCGCATTCAGAAGGTGGAGGAGTTCAACTCGAGCGGCGAGCAGCGGGAACTGCCGGAGGCCCCGGCGGGCGTGCCCGACTCCTTCGCCGAGCACATGGAGCTGATGTTCGACCTGCAGGTGCTGGCCTTCCAGACCGACATGACGCGGGTCGTGTCCTTCAAGATGGGCCGCGACGCCTCGAACCGGATCCACCCGGAGAGCGGCACCACCACGCCGTTCCATCCGGCTTCCCACCACGGCAACAGCGAAGAGGCCATTCTGGACTTCAACCAGATCGCGCAGTACCGCATGAGCCCCCTGCCGTACTTCCTTGAGAAGCTGCAGGCGAGCATGGACGGAGACGCGAACCTGCTGGAGAAGTCGGTAATCGTGTGGGGTTCGCCGATGGCCGACGGCAACGTCCACAACCACCGCCGCTGCCCGCTCATCCTGCTGGGCCACGGCAACGGCCTGCTCGAGGGCAACGTCCACCTGAAGGCCCCCGACGGCACCCCCATGGCCAACGTCTTCCTCAGCCTGCTGCACCGGCTGGGGCACGAGGACATGGACAGCTTCGGCGACAGCACGGGCGAGTTCGCGCTGGGGTATCCCGGCGGCGCTCTGGCCGCGGCGCAGTCATCGAGCCGATAGGGGCGTGCTCGTGAACCCCATCGCCCCCTTGGCGATCATCGCCCTGCTGTTGGCCGGTCCGGCCGCGAGGGGTCCCGTAGCCGATGCGGCCATGCGCGGCGACCTGGAGGCCGTTCGCGCGCTGCTGGAGCAGGGGGCCGATGCCAACGAGGCCCAGGGCGACGGAATGACGGCGCTCCACTGGGCCGCGCGCCAGGGCGACATCGAGATGGCGCGGCTGCTCGTCACCGCGGGAGCCAACGTCGAGGCGGGAACCCGGATCGGGCGCTATACCCCCCTCCACTTGGCGAGCCGCGCCGGAGGCGCCGGGGTGGTGGAGGCGCTGCTCGCGGCGGGCGCCGACGTGCACGCCAGGACCACCAACAGCGGAGTGACCGCGCTCCATCTGGCCGCCGAGTCGGGGAGTTCGGAGGCGATACGGCTGCTGGCCGATGCCGGCGCCGACCTGGACGCCCGCGAACGGGAGTGGAAGCAGACCCCGCTCGTCTTCGCGGCCGCCCGGAACCGCGCGCAGGCCATCCGCACCCTTCTCGAGCTGGGAGCGGATGTTTCGCTGTCCGAGTCGGTGGTCGAGGATGTCGATCGGCGGGCGACCGTGGATGTCGCCGCGCAGCACAGGCTGTATGAGGTGCTGGCCCAGTTCCGCCCGGACTGGCTGGAGAACGATCCGCGCGCGGACCCCTGGGGACCGGTCGACGAGGGCGAACGCCCGACGCCCGGCCAGGTGGCGGTGGCCATCGAAGCCGCGCGCGAAGTGCAGCGCAGGGGCGATGTGCTCATCCTTGACGGCGAGGTGCAGGGCATCTCGCCGATATCGACCAATCCCCCTCCGGGCCAGCCGGCCCTGGTGGGCAGGTGGGGCGGGCTCACCCCGCTTCTGCACGCGGCACGCGCCGGACACATGGAGGCCGTGGACGCGCTTCTGGACGGGGGCGCCGACATCGACCAGACCAGCGGAGACGGAACCAGCCCGCTGCTGATCGCCATGCTGAACGGGCGCTTCGACCTGGGGCTCCATCTCCTCGAGCGCGGAGCCGATCCCAACGTCGCCAGCGACCCGGGCGCGACGCCCCTGTATGCCGTGATCAACGTGCAGTGGGCCGGCACCTCCTTCTATCCCCAGCCGCGCGCCCACGAGGCCCAGGCGGCCGACTACCTCCACGTGATGGAAGAGTTGCTGCTCGCGGGAGCGGATCCGAACGCGCGGCTCAGCAGAGACCTGTGGTGGGCCCACCAGCGTCTCGTCAGCGCGAACCTGGAGGGAACCACGCCCTTCTTCCGCGCCGCGCTCGGCGTCGACGTCTCCGCGATGAAGCTGCTGGTGGCCTACGGGGCGGACCCGGGCATCGCCAGCCGAAAGCCGGCGGGCGCGGAGATTGCTCCGGTGGCTGCGGACTACTCGGCTGCCGTGGACGAGAGCGGCATACCGCCGGTTCCCCCGGGAGGCGCCGCCATGTATCCCATCCACGCTGCGACGGGCGTGGGCTACGACCAGCGCGCCGCGAACGAACACCGGTACGTGCCGGGCGGATGGCTCCCGGCCGTCAGGTATCTCGTCGAAGAGCTGGGCGCCGACGTGAACGCGCGGGATCTGGACGCCCGCACGCCGCTCCACAACGCCGCTTCACGCGGTGACAACGAAGTCATCCTCTACCTGATCGAGCGCGGCGCCGACGTGCATGCGGTGACGCGAGTCGGCCAGACGACCGTCGACATGGCCAACAGTCCGAGCTACAATGTCCGCCCGTTTCCGGCGACGATCGCTCTGCTCGAGCGCCTGGGCGCCATCAACAACCAAAACTGCGCCATGTGTTAGTTCGGCGGCCGAGGGCTGTACGCCCGAGGCCCCACAGACCCAGCGAATCCAGGGCGGATTCCCGGGAGCAGGATCGGTGCCGTCCCCCAAGCAGGAGGTGGAAGCATGAAAATCCTTCGTAAGGTCTTCACCTTAACCGGCGCGCTCTGCGCCATGGCCATGATTGCCGCTCCGCTGTCCGCCCAGACCGGTACCGTCACCGGCTCGGTCCAGGAAGTGGGCACCGGGCTGCCGCTGGCAGGCGCGCAGGTGAGCATCGCCGCCGAGGGCGTGGGCAACGTCACCAACGCCAACGGCCGTTTCGTGCTGCTGGGCATTCCGGCCGGCAACCACGTTCTGGAGATCCGCTACATCGGTTACGGCACCGAGACCCAGGACATCACCGTGGTCGCGGACCAGACCGTGAACGTCGATGTCCAGATGGAGTCGGAGGCGATCGCCCTGGACGAGGTGATCGTGACCGGCACCGGAGTCGTCACCGAACGGCGGCGGCTGGGCCAGACCGTCGAGACGCTGGGTGCCGAAACCATCAATACCGCGCCCGTATCCAACATCACCGAGGCGCTCTCGGGCCGTGTCGCCGGGATGGTGCCCGGGATCGCACCCAACGTGGGGACCTCGAGCCAGATCCTCCTGCGCGGAGCGGTCAGCCTCACCCAGCGGAGCGCCCCGCTCATCTACGTCGACGGAGTTCGCATCGACTCCAACTACAGCAAGGTGGGCGGCGCCCGCCAGGCCACCTCGCTCGACCGGCTGAACCCTAACGACATCGAACGCATCGAGATCATCAAGGGCGCGGCGGCCGCGACCCTCTACGGCACCGAGGCCTCGAGCGGGGTGATCCAGATCATCACCAAGCGCGGGAGCGCCGGCGATCCGGTGTGGACCTTCGGGACCGGCTTCGACGGCACGAGGATTCCGGAAGCCCGCCTGAAGGGAGTCTGGGGCTACAACTTCGACACCAAGCAGTTGCAGACCCTCGGCAAGCCCGTCCTCGACTACCTCGGCGGCTGGGGCTCGGTCATGGACTTCAACGCGGACGTGCGGGGCGGGACCTCCACCGTGCAGTATTTCGCCTCCGGCCGTCTCCGCGACGAGGTCGGGCAGATGGGCCGCGAGTACCGCGACTTCCAAGGAACCATGGACGCCAACCTGCGCGCCAACCTCACGGTGCAGGCCACCGAGAGGCTCGGCATTCGCGTGGACATGAACACGGTCTTCAGCGACCGGCGCCAGCCCGGGCAGAACGGGCTCAACTGGGGGAGCGGATACCTCTGGGGCTTCTTCCTGGCGACGCCCAGGAATCCGGCGCCGCGCTTCCCCTACGGCGGACGCTACGGCGTCAACGCTTACGAGATCGCGTGGCCGCCGCCCCATGGGTACAACGGCCCGCTCTCTCCGAGCGAGCACTTCCTGCCGCTGGACAGCGACCCCATCGCCAGCGTGACGTCCAACCAGGACGAGCAGCGCGTGACGCTCAGCGGGGCCTTGACCTACGACTGGGGCAACGGCATTCGCTCAGAGCTGATCATGGGCCGCGACCGGATGACCGAGGAGTACATCGAGCACGTCAACAAGGGCCTCAACATCTATCACGAGCAGGGCGAGCGGCTGGTGCGCACCTCCGAGCGCACGGCTACGACGCTGGACTTCAAGACGTCCTGGAGCCGCGATTTCAGCGAGAACCTGACCTCCACCCTGCTGGTGGGGGGCCAGAGCTTCTGGGAGGAAGAGTGGTTCAGGACGCTCGGGGTTCGGGACTTTCCGCTGCGCCAGCTCGCGACCCTGCCGGCCGGATCGCAGCTCCTGCCGCCGAACGAGACCTTCCAGGAGGTCATCAACGCCGGCGTGTACGCCCAGGAGGAAGTCGGGCTGTGGAACCGTCTCTTCCTGAACGCCGGTCTGCGCGTGGACGGCAACTCGGCCTTCGGTGAGAACTTCGCCTTCCAGGTGTACCCCAAGGGCGGTGCGTCCTGGGTCGTGTCGGAGCATGACTTCTGGCCGTTCCAGAGCTGGGACCAGTTCCGGGTGCGGGCGGCGCTGGGGGCGGCGGGGCTGCAGCCCGGCGCGTTCGACGCCACCCAGACGTGGGTGCCCGGCATCGGCGTGGACAACCTCTCCATCGTGAGAACCGGCAACCCCGGAAACCCGGACCTGAAGCCCGAGCGCACCCTGGAGTGGGAATTCGGGACCGAGTTCGGCTTCCTCGATGGTCGGGTGGGGCTGGACGTGGTGTACTACAACGCGACCACCAGCGACGCGCTCCTGCCCGTGCCGTCCGCGGCCTCGACCGGATTCCTCCAGCCGGTGATTTCCAACGTCGGCAAGATCCGCAACCAGGGGTTCGAGTCTTCGCTGGACGTGACCTGGGTCCGGCGTCCCAGCCTGAGATGGTCGACCACCTTCCAGGTGGCGCTGAACGACTCCGAGATCCTCGACATGGGCGGCGTGCCCCCCTACCGGGTTCACATCCAGGGCGGCACCAGCGCCGGCCGGTACTATCCCACGATGAAGGAAGGGTTCACGCCCGGCGCGTGGATCGCTCCGGTGCCCGATCCCAGCAACCCCTACACCGTAGCGGTGCCCATCGAGCAGCTCACGAGGCTGAACCAGATCACGCCCAACAAGCTCAAGAATGCCGCGGGCGGCGATTCGCTGGAATACGTGGGGCGCCCCATCCCGCTCTGGACGGGAAGCTTCCTCACGTCGCTCGACCTCCCCGGGGGCTTGAGCGTCAACGCCACCTTCACCGGGGCGTACGACTATCACATGTTCTCGGAGGTGTCGGTCATTCAGGATGCCTTTACCCGGAATTCACCGCGCGTGGCCGAATTCGAGGCCATCCTGGACGATCCGAACACCTCGGTGGCGGAACGCCAGCGGGTCGCGGAGAACTTCGGCAACCAGCATCCCTCGATGATCTCCAGCTACCTCTTCAGGGCCGATTTCCTGCGCTTCGCCGACCTCTCCTTCAACTACAACGTCCCGGAGAGCTTCGTGACTTCGCTCGCGGGCATGAATTCCCTGGTGGTCAGGCTGTCGGCGACCAACCTGTTCCTCTGGAACAAGTGCCCCGTGGACGTCTGCATGTCTGATCCCCTGACCCCCTATCACGGAATTCCCGATGCCCGGGCCGGTGGACCCTATAACGCATTCGGCATGAACTCCGACTACGGTCAGCCGCCGAGCCCCAGACGCTACGGCATTCGCTTCCAGGCGACGTTCTAGGATGCGGGTGTGCGATGGGTATCGAATCGATCGCCAATGGCGATGAGCGGATTTCTGAAGCAAGGGAGATAGTCATGCGGATGCGCATATTGAGATTGGGAGCATTGTCATTCACCGTACTGATCGTAGCGGGATGTGGTGACCTGTTCAGCGTCGACAACCCGGGAAGCCTCACGCTTGCCGACCTGGAGGACCCGAACCTGGTTCCGGCGCTGGCCGCCACGCCCGAGGGCGTGGTCTGCGACGCATATGACGGCACGGTCGCGGCCAACGCCCTGCAGTCCGACGATGTAACGTTCATATCGAGCTTCACATTCACCGAACTCCACATGTGGGGTCACATGGAGGGGTTCAACACGACCCAGAACGCGGTCTGGAACTCTCTGTCGTCCGCCCGATGGATCGCAGAGGAGGCCATCAGGAGGTTGCAGGAGTCGAACCCGGCGGACACAACCATCGTGCGCGGCATCTTCTGGGAAGCCTTCGCGCGCATCACTCTGGCCGATCACTTCAAGGAGGTGCCCTTCAACGGCGAGGCGCCGCTGGCGCCCGATGTCGTGCTCGAGCAGACGCTTTCCGCGCTCGACCAGGTGGCGCAGACGAGCAACCCGGACCTGCGGGCGGCGGCCCTCGCCACCAAGGCCCGGGTCCACAGGTCGCTCTTCTTCGAGCGCGGCAGAGACATGTCCCAGGTGGCGGCCGCCATGCAGGCGGCCGAGGCGGCGCTCGCGGTCAAGCCCGACTTCTACTTCGCGTGCCGCTACCAGCAACCGGGCTCGCTGAACAGCCTCAACACGTACCACCAGTCGATCACGGGCGTGATCATCGATCCGCGCAACGTGGCGATCGAGGACCCGGTGACCGGCATGGTGGATCCACGCGTGGGGACGCGCGTCGGTCCGCCCGAGCTCCGTGCGCCGCCGCCCCATACGGGCGACGTGCACCGGTTCTTCAAGTATCAGGGGCTCGACGCGGATCTTCCCGTCAGCCGCTGGCAGGAGGCGCGGCTGATTCTGGCGGAGGGCCACCTGCTGGCAGGCAACTACCAGGAGGCGGTCAACCAGATCAACATGGTGCGCGCCAACTGGGATCTGCCGCCGTTCATGAGCATGGACATTGGCGAAGTCCACCAACAGATCATTTACGAGCGCAGACTCGAGTTCATGATCGAAGGGCGGCGGCTCCAGGACCACCGCTACTACGACATCAAGCCGTGGCAGTGGGACGAGGTGACGAAACAGCTGGGGACGAACCGGCGCTGGCCCGTCTCCTCCGAGGAGATCGCCGGCAACCCCCACTACCAGGGCGGTAGCTGATAACACCGCCGACCCCCGGCGCACCCGCGAGCGGCAGCAGCCGTTCAGGGTGCGCCGGGGGTCGCGTATCTAGGGGAAGCGCAGCCGTACGAAGGGTTCCTGGGGGCCGTCCGTCGGGGGCGTGGTGGGTGCGCCTTCGCTGCCCCGGACGATGTTGACGATCGCCCAGACGATCGCCGACCCCGCGACCGCGACGACGCCACCCACGAGAAACCCCGTGCGCGTGCGGTCGACCTCCCGCACGTCGATGCCGACGACGTTGCCGGGATCCACGACCAGGCGCTGGCGCAGGCCCGGGTCGATGCGCGCGCCTGTGGGCGCGAGCACGGTGGACACCAGCACTTCGGGCTCCCACTGGAGCAGTTCTCCGGTGACCTCGGCGGCACCCGCCCCCGTCATCTCCTCGAGCTGCGCGGCGCCCTCCTCGGAGAGGCGCAGGCGGACGTCGGTGCCGGGAGGGACCGTCCCCAGCTGGGCCGGCACCCATCGGGCGCAGCCGGATACCGTCAACAGAAGAGCCAGAATCAGACCGGCGCGTGTCATGTTGGCCTCCGGTCAGGGAATGCGAATGCGCACGAAAGGCTCGCTGGGCGCGTCAGGGGTGGGATTGGTTGCCGCCGTGCCGCCGCCGGCCAGCTGCGACACCACCCACACGATGGCCGAACCTGCCACCACGGCGACGCCTCCGACGAAGAGTCCGGTGCGTGTGCGGTCCAGTTCCCTGACATCCACCCCGAGGATGTCCTCCTGGTCCACCACGAAGCGCTGGCGCAGGCTGCTGCTGTTCGCACCGGCTCCGGCGGCCTGCAGCGCGGCCGAGACCATCACTTCGTTGTCCCACTGCAGCAGCTGTCCGGAGACGTCGGACCGGCGGGTCCCGGTCAATTCCTCCAACTGCGCGGCACCTTCATCCGATAGCCGCAGCCGAACGTCGGTGCCTAACGGAACGTCGCCGACCCGGGCCGGAACCCATCGGGCGCAGCCCGAGACCAGGATCACGAGCGCCATCAACACACTCGAACGTAGCATTCTCCGACTCCGGTCAGATCCATGACTGCATGATCGCGAGCTGCCCGCCGCGCGCGGCCGGCAACCCGCCCAAGTTATTCCGGTGCCGGAATTCAGGGCAACCGCGTCTCGCGCATGCGCCGCTGCGACGACGATTCATGCCAGACCCGTGCCACCGGCAGGAGATCGTCCATGGGTGACACTCAGTACACGTCCAGATCCGCCGCCGACGCCACGCGCCCGGTGTACCCCGCCTCGCGCACCTCGCGGATGAGGTCGTCGTCGGTGGCGGAGCGGTAGAGCTGGTGGTAGAGCACCAGCAGCCCGGGACGGGCCTCCATCGCCAGCGCGGCCACCTCGGCGGTCGAGGTGTGCGCCGCCGCGTGGTAGATCTGGTTCCGGTGCCGGTCGTAGAAGTCCCGCGAGTACACCTCGTGGACGAGTACGTCGCAGCCGTTGCAGGCCTCGACGAGAGACGGGCTCGGACGGGCGTCCCCCGAGATGACGATGGTGCGGTCCGGGGTGACGAAGCGGTATCCGAAGGAGACGGGCCAACTGGTGTGCTGGACGGGAATGGCGTCCACGCGCACGGTCCCGTCGTCGTAGACCGTTCCCGCCTCGATCTCCCGCGTCAGGGCGCGGTAGTTGTGGGCAGTGCGGCCCTCGAGGCCGAAGAGGCGCATGTGGACGTCCTCGACCCATGCCTCCTCGATGTTCGTGGTCATGCGCAGCGTACCGGGTGGTCCGTAGACTTCGACGGGCATGTTTCGGCCGTTCTGCCAGGGGGTGAACATCAGGTCCGGGAGCCCGACCGTGTGATCGCTGTGCAGGTGCGTGATGAAGACCCGCTTGAGGTTCGATGGCGCCAGGGCGGCGATGCCGTTCCGGGCCGCCGCGGCCGCCCGCCGCACGACCCCCGCCCCCGCGTCCACCAGGTAGGACTCCTCCCCGACCACCACCGCAACCGAAGGCCCGAACCGATCCGGGTCGGCGATGGGCGTTCCGGTTCCGAGAATCACAAGCCGGGTCGCGGGTTCCTGGGCGCGAACGGCGGTTGAACCCGGGAGGATGGCGGCCGCGGGCAGAGACGCCAGCAACGGCGCGGCCAGGAGGGCCCGGAGGGGCGCGGGTATGCGCAGATAACGGTTCATGGTGGGTCGCCCGCCTGCGTGGAAGGGTTGGACGGGATGGTGCCCGTCGCCGCTCGGACCGGGCTCGCGGGCCGGGTGCCGGCAGCGCGCGCCGACCATGACGGTAGCCGGTGACGCGTCCCGGCAACAGCAGCGACGGCTCCGGGTCCGTTCCCGGGGGCGAGCGCAGAATCGACGCGGCGCCTCCCACTGGCGCCCCGCCGTCCACAGCCTCGATCTTTCGGCATGCCCGAACTTCCGGAAGTCTGCCTGTACGTGAACGCGCTCGACGCCCGCATCACCGGGCAGCCGATCGAGCGCGTCCGACTGCGCTCGCCGTCGCTGCTCAAGACCTTCGATCCCCCGGTCTCGGAGCTCGTGGGCAAACACGTGCGCTCCATCGGGCGCATCGGCAAGCGCATCGCGCTGCACCTGGACGACGACCTGCACGCCGTCATCCACCTCATGATCGCGGGGCGCTTCCAGTGGCGGGATGCCGGCGCGCCCCTGCCCGGGAAGCGCGCGGCGGGGGCCCTGGACTTCCCCAACGGCACCCTGATTCTGACCGAGGCCAGCACGAAGAAGAGGATGTCGATGTGGGTGGTGCGCGGGGACGAGGCCCTGCTGCGGCTCGACCCCGGGGGCGTCGAACCCCTGGAGGTCGACTTCCCCGGGTTTCAGGCGGCGCTCGTGCGCGAGAACCGGACCCTCAAGCGGGCGCTCACCGATCCCAGGATCCTGAGCGGCATCGGCAACGCGCACTCCGACGAGATTCTGCTCGCGGCGGGCCTCTCGCCGGTGCGCCTTACGCGCCGGCTGTCGACCGGGGAACTCCGCCGCCTGTACGAGGCCACCCGGACCTCTCTGCGCGCATGGACCGAGCGTCTGCAGGCCGAGGCGGGCGGGAGCTTCCCGAAAAAGGTCACCGCGTTCCATCCTGCGATGGCCGCCCACGGGAAGTTCGGCAAGCCCTGTCCCCGGTGCGGCACCCCGATTCAGCGCATCGTCTACGCCAGCCGCGAGACGAACTATTGCCCGGAATGTCAGACGGGGGGCAGGCTCTTGGCCGACCGGGCGCTGTCCAGGCTCCTGCGTCGGGACTGGCCGCGCACGCTGGAGGAGCTCGAGGCGATACGGACGCCGGACACCGCATGAGGAGGGGCGCAGGGATGTCGGAACGGGACATCGCGGGGTGTTAGAGCGCATTCATTTCCCGGACGTCGATGGGCGGGCGGATGAATTCCCGTTCAATATCCCGGCCCTGCAGGGCCTCGAGGCCCTGGACGTCGCGACTTCCGTAACGCTCCTGGTGGGAGAGAACGGCTCGGGCAAGTCGACCGTGCTCGAGGCTCTCGCGGCGGCGACCGGGCTGCCCACCGTCGGGAGCAGGAGTGTGGACCGGGACCCCACGCTGGCGCCGCAGCGCCGCCTGGCGAAGATGCTCAGGCTCGCGTGGAGCAAGCGCACGCACCGCGGCTTCTTTTTGCGCGCCGAAGACTTCTTCGGTTTCGCGCGCCACATGGCCCGGCTGAGGATCGAGTTTCAGCGGGAGCTCGCCGAGGTCGACGAGCGATTCCGCGAGCACTCCCCGCTGGCGCGGACACTCGCGCGCGGTCCCGCCGCGGGCTCCATTGCGGCCATCGAGCGCAAGTATGGGGCGGACCTGGACGCCAACTCCCATGGCGAAGGCTTTCTGAAGCTCTTTCGCGAGCGCTTCGTCCCCGGAGGGCTCTATCTGCTGGACGAACCCGAGGCCGCGCTCTCTCCCCAGAGCCAGCTCGGCTTCATGGCCATGATGCGCGACATGATCGACCAGGATTCGCAGTTTCTGATCGCCACCCATTCGCCCATCCTGATGGCCGTTCCCGGGGCCAGGATCTACGACTTCGACGGGCGGCCCGTTCGCGAAGTGACGTTCGAGGAGATCGAGGCCGTGAACCTGACCCGCGATTTCCTCAATGCTCCAGAACGCTTCCTGCGCCATCTCTGGAGCTGATCGCGCCGACCCGCGCGCCTCCCGCATGCTTCGGTGTCCCGAAGGTGCGGCTTGATATTTAGGCACGCCTAACTTATTCATTAGGCAAGCCTACAAATCGTCAACGGCCGCCTCCCGCTTGCCGGTCTCCCGGCTGGGTTACCCGGATATGATCGATCCCGGATTCGCGCTTCTCGTCTTCGCCGTGGCGGTGGTGTTTGCCGCTGTCCTGCTGTGGCCGCGCAGGGGGCTTCTGGCGCGGGTCATGGGCGCCGCCCGCATGACGGAGCGGGTGCGAATCGAAGACGCGCTCAAGCACCTCTTCAACTGCGAGTACCTGGCCCTTCCTTCCACGCTCGAGAGCCTCGCGGGAGGACTCGGGATGCGCCGCGGCCGCGCAGGGCGCCTGGTCGCCCGCCTGTGCGAACTGGGGCTCGCGGAAGCGCGCGGCACGGCCGTCTCGCTGACGGGGGCGGGCCGGTCCTACGCCCTCCGGGTGGTGCGAACCCACCGGCTGTGGGAGCGCTACCTGGCAGACCGCACGGGCGTGGCGGAGGCCGACTGGCACGCGCAGGCGGAGGTGCGGGAGCACCGCATGTCGGAGGCGGAAACGGATGCCCTGGCGGCGCGCCTGGGTCATCCCCGCTTCGACCCTCACGGCGATCCCATTCCGACCGCCCGGGGCGAAGTGCCGCCGCGCACAGGGGTCGCCCTGACACAGCTGCGCGCGGGAGCGGGCGCCCGCATCGTCCATCTGGAGGACGAGCCGCGCGAGATCTACCTGGGATTGCTGGTGGAGGGGCTCTCCCCGGGCATGGAGATCCGGGTCGTGGATGTCTCGCCGACGGGGGTCAGGTTTCTCCTTTGGGGCAGGGAGCACCTTCTCGATCCGGTAGCTGCGGCGAGCGTAACCGTGGAGCCGGCGGAGGACATGGTGGTGCCGTCCGAACCGCCCAGGACGCTCGCCGGGCTGGCGCTGGGCGAGACCGGCGTCGTGGACCGCATTGCGCCCGCCTGCCAGGGTCCTGCGCGGCGCCGTCTGCTGGACCTGGGCGTCGTTCCCGGCACGCCCGTGCGCGCGACCTTGCGCGGGGCGGGCGGCGACCCCACCGCCTACCAGATCCGGGGCGCGACCATCGCGCTCAGGAGGGAGCAGGCGTCCCGAGTGGAGCTCGCGCCCGGGGCTGAAGAGGCGGCCCGGGGCCACAAGGCGGGATCCCCATGATCGCCCGCGCGCGCCGCCGGAGGGGGTGTGGAACGGACCACGAGCCCCGCCTGGTGAAGCTGGGCATCCATCCCGGCCGGTGGGACTACCTGGTCGCCCTGGCCGGCAACCCCAATACCGGCAAGAGCACCGTGTTCAACGCGCTCACCGGGCTCCGCCAGCACACCGGCAACTGGCCGGGAAAGACGGTCGTGCGTTCGGAGGGCGCCTTCCTGCACGACGAACACCGGGTGAAGGTGGTCGACCTCCCGGGGACCTACTCCCTGCAGGCCGGCAGCACCGACGAAGAAGTGGCGCGGGACTTCATCCTGTTCGGCCGCCCCGACGTGACCGTGGTCGTGGTGGACGCGACCCGCCTCGAACGCAACCTCAACCTGGCCCTCCAGATCCTCGAGATCACTTCCCGGGTGGTGGTGTGCCTGAACCTGGTCGACGAGGCGCGCCGGCACGGCATCGCGGTGGACGAGAAGAAGCTGGCGCGCGAACTGGGCGTGCCCGTGGTCGCCACGGTGGCGCGGCGGGGGGAGGGCATCGACGAGCTGATGCGCGCGGTGCACGACATGGCGACCGGCGATCCGGCCGCGTCGCCCTTGCGGGCCGCCACCCATACACCCGAGGTGGAGCAGGCGGTCTCCGCTCTCGCGCCCACCATCGAGACGGCCTTCCCCGGACTCCCCAACGCCCGCTGGGTGGCGCTCCGCCTGCTCAACGCGGACGAGCGCGTGCAGGAGGCGCTGCGTACCGGCGACATCGGCGGCACGGGCACGAAAGGGGCCGCGCGCGAGGAGGTCCTGGAGCTGGCGTCCCAGTTGCGCTGGGAGCTCCCGACGGACTTCCACGACTCCCTGGTGACCGCCTTCTACCGGGAATCGGAACGCATTGCCCGGGCCGCGGAAGTCCGGGGGCTGCGCCGCATGGGCCTCGACCTGGACCGCACACTCGACCGCGCCCTCACCAGCCGCTGGACCGGATTCCCGGTCATGCTGCTCATCCTCACGGTGGTGTTCTGGCTCACCATCGCAGGGGCCAACGTCCCCTCCTCGCTGCTCGCCACCCTGCTCGTCGACCAGGTCCACCCCTGGCTGGCCGGAGCGGGCTCCGCGCTCTCCATGCCCTGGTGGCTGTCGGGGTTCCTCTTCGACGGAGTGTACCTTGCCACCGCATGGGTGGTGAGCGTCATGCTCCCGCCCATGGCGATCTTCTTTCCGCTCTTCACGCTGCTGGAGGACTTCGGCTACCTGCCGCGCGTGGCCTTCAACCTCGACGGGCTCTTCCGCCGGGTGGGCGCCCACGGCAAGCAGGCGCTCACCATGAGCATGGGTTTCGGCTGCAACGCAGCGGGCGTGGTGGCCGCGCGCATCATCGACAGCCCGCGCGAGCGCCTCCTCGCCATCGTCACCAACAACTTCTCGCTCTGCAACGGCCGCTGGCCCACGCAGATCCTGATCGCGACCATCTTCATCGGCGCCGTCGCGCCCGCGCACCTGGCCGGCCTGGTCTCGGCGACGGCCGTTGTCGGAGTCGCCGTGCTGGGCATCCTCTTCATGTTCGCAACCTCCTGGCTGCTCTCGAAGACCCTGCTGCGCGGCGAAGCCTCCACCTTCAGCCTGGAGCTTCCTCCCTACCGGCCCCCGCGCATCCTGCAGACGCTCTACACCTCGCTCATCGACCGGACCCTGATCGTGCTCTGGCGCGCGGTCGTATTCGCCATGCCCGCCGGGGCGGTGATCTGGCTCACGTCCAACATCGTCGTGGGCGACGCGAGCCTGGCCGAACACTTCGTCACCTGGTCGAATCCGCTGGGGGTGCTGCTGGGGCTCAACGGGGTGATCCTGCTGGCCTACCTGGTGGCGATTCCCGCCAACGAGATCGTCATCCCGACGATCCTGATGCTCACCGTGATGACCGCGGGCATCGCCGGCGCCGGAGAGGGCGCGGGGGTCATGTTCGAGCTGAGTTCGGCGACGGACGTGGGAACCCTGCTGGCGGCAGGCGGATGGACGCTGCTCACCGGCGTCTGTCTCATGCTCTTCAGCCTGCTGCACAATCCCTGCTCCACCACCCTGTACACCATCTACAAGGAGACCGGGAGCGTGAAGTGGACCACGGTCTCGGCCCTGGCCCCGCTGGGGATCGGCTTCGTGGTGTGCTTCCTGGTGGCCCAGGCCTGGAGGCTGGTGGCGGGCGCCTGACCGAGGCTCCGGCCAACCCCTCCCTCAGACGTCGAATTCCGCAACCACGGGGGCGTGGTCCGAGGGTTTCTCCGAGAAGGGCCCCTTCTTGCGGGCCTCCCGGTCCACAAAGGCGCCGATCGAGCGCGAGGCGAGGTTTTCAGTGGCGTAGATGTGGTCGATGCGCAGGCCGTTGTTGCGCGGGAAGGCGAGCCTCTGGTACGCCCACCAGGTGTAGATCGACCCCTCGGGATTATGCCGTTCGAACACATCGTGCAGCCCCCAATCGCGGATGCGCTCGAGGGCGCCTCGTGCCGCGTAGTGGCACAGGACGCTGTCCTTCCAGTCCTCCAGCTGGTTCACGTCGCGGTCCCGCGGCGCAACGTTGAAGTCGCCGGCCAGCACCAGCGCCTCGGAGGGGGAGGCGGTCTGCTCCAGATGCTCCCGCAGCCGTCGCAGCCAGTCCAGCTTGTAGCCGTACTTGTCCGTGCCCACGCGCGCGCCGTTGGGGACGTACGCCGAGAGCACCCGGACGCCGTTCACCGTGGCCGCCACCAGCCGCGCCTGCGGGTCGCGGTCGGCGGGCCCCATGCCCACCTCGATGTCGCGCGCCGGGGCGCGGCTCAGGATCGCCACGCCGTTGTAGGTGCGCTGCCCGTACACCGCGGCGTGGTAGCCCAGCTCCTCGACCGCGTCCAGCGGGAACGCTGCGTCCGCCACCTTCAGCTCCTGGAGGCACAGGACGTCGGGCCGATGCAGGCGCAGCCAGGTCAGCACGCGCTCGCGGCGGGCGTTGATGGAATTGACGTTCCAGGTCACGATCTTCATCGGAGACGAACATAACGCCGGCTCGCCTCCCACCCCAGCATGCAGCGCTTGCGCGAGCGGCCTCCGCCATAGTTCCCGGACTCCCCGGTGGCGCGAATCACGCGATGGCAGGGGATGAGGAAGCAGATCGGGTTGCTGCCCACCGCGTTGCCCGCCGCGCGCGCGGCCCGCGCGCTGCAGACCTCGTCGGCGAGGCGTCCGTAGGTCGTGACCGCGCCGGTGGGAATGCGCAGGAGGGCGCGCCACACGGCGAGCTGGAAGTTGGTCCCGCGCACATGCACCGTCAGCGGGCCGGCGTCCGGATCGAACGGCGCCGAAAAGATGGTCTCCGCGATCGAGCCGGCCCGCGAGTCATCGACTTCCAGCAGGGCCCCGCCCCAGGTACGGCGGAGCCCCCGCTTTTCGGCCTCCACATCCCGGGCGCCTGCGAACGAGAGCCGGCACACGCCCCGGCCCGTCCACGCCACGAAGACGGGCCCGAACGGGGAATCTCCCGTCCCGAAGCCGATCCGCAGCCCGGCGCCCCGGCTCCGGTACTCGCCGGGCGTCGCCGCCTCCACCGCCACGAAGTGATCGTGCAGCCTTCCCGGGCCGGACAAGCCGCTCCCATACGCCGCCGAGAGCACCGATTGGGCGTTGTCGAGCAGCTTCCTGGCGTGCCGCACGGTCAGGAACTCCAGAAAGCGCTTCGGCGTGACCCCGGCCCACCGGGAGAACAGCCGATGCAGATGACTCGGGCTGAGCCCGACGTGCGCCGCCACCTCCGCCAGGTCCGGCTGGCGCGCGCGATGGCCGTCGAGGTAGCGGATGGCGGACTCGATGCGGTCGTAGTCGGTCATGTTCACCTGTTGCTCCGGCAGGGGTGGCTGGGCCGCGCGTTCGCCGTAAGCTGGCGGATCGGTCCCTCGAAATCGACCCGATCCTTGCCACGAGGCCTGCTTGAAGCGAGTCGGAGTCCGAACGTTGCCGGAGTAGTGCGGATCACGCGATGATTATCGTTGCACGCGTGTCCGTGCGGAGTCGGGAACTGCCGGTGGCGGCGTTCCCGGTGACGTCCCTCGCCAACGCACGAGAATGACCATGAACGCCCCCGCATTCATCCACGGACTGCTCATCACGGCCGGCACGCTTCTCGCCCCGTCGCTCCTGGCGGCACAGGCGCCGGCACCCGACAGCCCGCTCCCGGCCGATCCCGCGGTCACGGTGGGCGAACTCGCGAACGGACTTCGCTACTACGTGCGCGAGAACGCCACGCCCGAGAACCGCGCCGAGTTTCGCCTGGTCGTGAACGCCGGCTCAATCCTGGAGGACGAAGACCAGCTCGGTCTGGCCCACTTCACCGAGCACATGGCCTTCAACGGCACCGAGAGCTTCGAGAAGCAGGAACTGGTCGACTACCTGGAATCGATCGGGATGCAGTTCGGCCCCCACATCAACGCCTATACCAGCTTCGACGAGACGGTCTACATGCTGCGCGTCCCCATGGACGATCCGGAAGTGCTGGAGACGGCATTCCAGATCCTCCAGGACTGGGCGCGCGGCGTGGTCTTCGACCCGGAGGAAGTGGACCGGGAGCGCGGGGTGGTGATCGAGGAGTGGCGGCTCGGGCGGGGGGCGCAGGCCCGCATGTTCGACGCCCAGCTCCCCATTCTCTTCGAGGGCTCCCTCTATGCCGACCGCCTGCCCATCGGGAAGACGGAGGTGCTGGAGACGGCTCCCGCGTCGGTGCTCGAGCGGTTCTACCGTGACTGGTACCGGCCCGACCTCATGGCGGTGGTGGCCGTGGGGGACTTCGACGCGGAGGCCATCGAGGGCATGATCCGCGGCGGGTTCGAGGGCCTTGCGCCGCCCGCGAATCCCCGCCCTCGCGAGACGCCGGAGGTGCCCTTCGACCACCCGCCGCGGGTGGCCATCGCGACCGACGTCGAGGCGCTGCAGTCGCAGGTGTCGGTGCTGTACAAGAGGCCGGTAGCCGCCAGGGGCACCGTGGCCGCGTTCCGCCGCGGCATCACCGAGAACCTGTACGAGGGCATGATGGCGGCGCGCCTCGAGGAGCTGACGCAGCAGGCCGACCCGCCCTTCCTCATCGCCTTCCCGGCCGGCGGCAGCTTCGTGCGCGTGCTGGACATGTACCAGCTCCTCGCACTGGTGCCGGACGGCGGGCTCGAGCGCGGACTGGACGCGCTGCTCACGGAGGCCGAGCGCGTCCGCCGCCACGGCTTCACCGCGACGGAGTTCGAACGGCGCAAGGCCGAGGTCACGCGCGCCTTCGAGCGCCGTTTCGCGGAGCGCGAGAACCAGGAGTCCGCCAGTCTGGCGGGCCGCTACGTCCAGGCGTTTCTGACCGGCGCCGCCTTCACCAGCCCCGAGGACGAGCTGGAGCTGGTGAACGCGCTCCTGCCCGCGATCACGCTGGAGGAGGTCAACGGCCTGGCCGAGGAGTGGCTGCAGGAGCGGGGACGCGTGGTCATGGCCAATGCGCCCGAGAAGCCGGACCTGGAGGTGCCTGCGGAAGAGGCCATCCAGGGCGTGTTCGCATCCGTCGTGAGCCGGGAAATCGAGCCGTACGAGGACACGGCGGTCGACGCGCCGCTGGTAGCCGCGATTCCCGATGGTTCCCCGGTGGTCGACGAGGAAGTGGTGGAGCAGGTGGGGGTGACCGTGTGGACCCTCGAGAACGGCGTGCGCGTGGTCCTCAAGCCCACCGACTTCCGGGACGACGAGATCCTCTTTGCGGCCACCAGCCCCGGGGGCAGCTCGCTGGTTCCCGACGAGGAGTTCGCGGGCATCCGCATGGCTTCGGCGGTGGTGGTGGAGGGCGGCGTCGGCGAATTCGACAAGCTTGCCCTGGACAAGAAGCTGGCGGGCCTGGACGTGCGCGTGTCGGCGAGCGTGGGCGCGTTGACCGAGGGCATCGGCGGCAGCGCTTCGCCGCGCGACGTCGAGACCGCCTTCCAGCTCATCTACCAGCGCTTCATGGCCCCGAGGAAGGACGAAACCGCGTTCGCAGCCTACAAGACGCTGCTGTCCGGCATCTTCGCCAACCGGGGGGCCAGTCCCGCCGCGGCGCTCGGCGACACCGTGTCGCTGATCCTGACGCAGGGGCATCCCAGGGCGCTCCCGCCGGACGACGAGATGATCGAGCGCCTGGATCTGGACGCCTCCTTCGCCTTCTATCAGGATCGATTCGCCGACGCCAGCGACTTCGTCTTCTTCTTCGTGGGCGCGTTCGACCCGGACGAGATGCGGCCGCTGGTGGAGACCTGGCTGGGCGGACTCCCGAGCCTGGGAAGAGTGGAGACGTGGCGGGACGTAGGGATAGATCCTCCCGAGGGCGTGATCGAGAGGGAGGTGCGCAAGGGACTCGAGCCCCAGAGCCAGACCCGGATCGTCTTCGCGGGTGACGCCGAGTTCTCGCGCGAGGAGGAGATGGCGCTCGCCGCGCTCGCGGATGTGCTGGACATCCGCCTTCGCGAGCTGCTGCGCGAGGATCTGGGCGGAACCTACGGAGTGGGCGTAAGCAGTTTCCTGTCGACCCGCCCGGACGAGGAATATTCGGTGCGCATCAGCTTCGGTTCGGCGCCGGAACGGGCAGAGGAGCTGGCGGCCGTGGTCTTCGAGGAGATCGACCGCATTCAGCTGGAAGGGCCCGATGCCGAGACCGTGGAGAAGGTGCGCGAGACCCAGCGCCGCAACAGGGAGACCCGACTGGAGCAGAACCGTTACTGGCTGGGCCGCCTCCAGCGCCTGCACCAGCTCGGCGTGGACTACGGCTACGCGACCTCCTACGAGTTCATCGAGGGATGGACCGCGGACCACGTGCAAGAGGCCGCGCTCCGGTACCTGCGTGACGACCGATTCGTGAAGGTCGTGCTGTACCCGGAGAACCCCGTGCCCTGAGGCTCTACCCGGCGAGCAGGGTCAGCGCGACCGCGGTCACCAGGGCCACCGTCACGTTGTCGTCCACCGGGATGGGCGCCCGCTCCGCCGCCGCCGCCACCAGGCCGACGGCAACCGCGGGCCCCGATCCGGTGAACGGCAGCACGCACGCCGTCGCGACCGCCCAGAATACGGCGGACCCGAGCAGCGATGGCTGTCCCGGCGCCGCGCGGCCCCAGAGCTGGCCACACACGCTGGCGCACGGATCGGCCAGCGCGACCACCAGGATGCTGGGGATCCAGACCCGGCTCGGAAACACCAGCATCACCGCGGCGGCGCCGATCACGTACCAGGTCGACGACGCCCACTTGCCGGACTCCCGCGGCGAGGCGAGGTGGCGGAAGACCCGGAAGAACTTGCGGTTGAGGTCCGGTCGCCGGAGGCGCAGGACATCCGTCCCGACTGCCACCGCGATGATCGCGCCAAGACCCACCGAGAGCGCCAGCGGCGGCAGGAAGTCCAGCCAGATGAGCCCCACCAGCCCCAGGCCGCAGCCGGCGTGCACGACGCGCCGCCACGGCTGCAGGCCGCGCGTCTGCTCCACCAGTTTCTCCAGGGCCGGGTCCATGGTCCGGAAACTAAACCCCCTTGCCGGCCGTTCGCTTCTTCGTAAGATGGAAGGCGCCGCGCACACCTCGCCAGGAATCCGATCATGATGGCAGCGCTGAGAGCCTACGACGAGCGCATGCTGGATGTCATCACGGCTCGCCGGAAACGGTGGCTGGACATCTTCATGCGCGGCGTCACGCATGCGGGCGACTGGCCGTCGATGGTGGGCATCACGCTGATCCTCAGCTTCGGATTCCCGTCCGGACTGCGCCGGGTGGGGCTCGAATGCATGGCCGTGCTTACGGTGTCGCACCTGGCGGTGCAATTGATGAAGCGCACCATCAATCGGGCGAGGCCGAAGCTGCGTCCGACGGGGCTGTTCGTCCTGAAACCCCCCGACCGCTTCAGCTTCCCCTCGGGCCACGCCACCGCCGGGCTGGCGGTCGCCATCCCGCTCTACGTCGCGCTCCCCGCGCTGGCGGCCTTCACGGTTCTCGGCCTGGGGCTGGCCATCGGCGTGTCGCGCGCCTACCTGGGCGTGCACTATCCGGGCGACGTGCTCATGGGCTGGGTGACGGCGGTCGTCACCGCGCTGATCGTTTGACGGCAGCCTGCCGGTCCAGCGTGGCAGCCGCCCGACCCGAGTCGGCTTCGCCTAGGCGGGCCCCCTGGGGCGGTCGCCCGGTGCCGGCATCCGGTAGCCCACTCTTCGCTCGTTGATGATGTAAGCCGGCCGAGCCCCGTCCTCGCCCAGTTTCTCGCGCAGCCTCCTCACGACGGCGTGCACCAGCCTCGGGTTGGCGGAGCCCCGATAGCGGGTGCCCCAGGCGAGGCGCAGGAGCGCGCGGTAGGTCAGCACTCGTCCGGGGTTGGTCGAGAGCACGCGCAGCAGCTCGTACTCGGTGGCTGTCAGCTCCAGCGGCTCGCCGCCGAAGGTCACCCGGCGCGCATCATAGTCGATGGCCAGCTCTCGCAGCACGAAGGATGCGGGCTCGGCGCGCCTGCGCAACGCCGCCCGGATCCTCGCCGTCAATTCCGTCGCCGAGAACGGCTTGACGATGTAGTCGGCGGCCCCGGCTTCGAAAGCCTTCGCGATCGTTTCGTCCCGCGCGTAGGCGGAGATGAAGATGACCGGCAGATCGGCCAGGTCCGGAACCTGTTCCATCAGCTTGATGCCGTCGGTCCCGGGAAACATCAGATCGAGCAGGACCAGGTGCGGCCGCTCCGCGCGAATGATGCTCGACAGTTCCCGCGGCTCGCCCGTCTCGAGCACGGCGTACCCTGCCGTGGTGAGCGCATCGCGGACGAAGAACAGCGCCTGCGGGTCGTCGTCCACCACCAGGATGCGCGTCGGCTTCCCGCCTCGATGGGAGCGTTGCCGCGCGTAGGATTCCGGCGCCGTCACGTCGCCGCCGGCCTCCTCGGCGATGGGGACGGTGAACGTGAACCGGGCGCCCCGGTCCTCGCCTCCGCTCTCCGCCCGGATGCGCCCTCCGTGCGCCTCCACCAGCCCATTGCAGATGGCGAGCCCCAGGCCCGTCGCCACACCCCGCCTTCCGTCGCCCGCACCGGCCCGCCGGGAGAACAATCGCGCGAGCCGTTCGGGCGGGATGCCCTTGCCATAGTCCGAGACCGAGATCGCGACGTGCACGCCGTCCCGCCGGGCGCTCACCTCTATCGGGGACGATGCCTGAGAGTGTTTTGCCGCATTGGAGAGGAGGTTGCCCAGGACCTGCACGATGCGCTTCCGGTCCACCAGCACGCTCGGCAGGTCCGGAGGAACGTCGACGCGCACGCCCTGCTGGCCGCCGGCGCCCAGGAACGTGTTCCTCGCCCGGTCGATCAGCGCTCCGACGTCCGAGGCTTCGGGCGAGATTGACAGGGTGCCCGTCGCGATCCGCCCCGCATCGAGCAGATCGCCCATGAGGACGCTCATGTTGTCGGCCTGCTCGTCGATGATCCGGAAGAACTGCAGCATCTCGGCGGAAGAGAAGCGCGTGGACGCCCCGAGCACCGTGGTTGACGAGCCCTTGATGGCGGCCAGCGGCGCGCGCAACTCGTGCGTCACGATCCCCAGGAACTTCGTGCGCGCACGCTGCTCCTCGCGGAAGGTGCGGGCATTGGCGATCGCCGTCGCTGCCTGCGACGCCAGCAGCACGAGAACCTCCTCGTCCTCGCGGGTGAACTCGCGGTCTCCGTCCTTTCCGACGAGAAAGACACTGCCGGCGTAGATGCCCCGATGACGGATCGGCGTGGCCTGCAGCGTCCGGGATGCAATGGCGACGGGCAGGAAACCGCACGACCGGAGCCAGGTCGGCAGATCCCCGATCCGCACCGCATCCGGAAGATCGCGGAAACGCTCGAAGACCCGGAGCGCATCTTCCCATTCCTCGAGCTGCCGCAACTGCTCCCGCGTCAGCCCGGAGGCGACCCAGGATTCGGGTTCGCCCGCATCGTCGACGGTGGCGATCAGGCCATGGCGGGCACCGGTCAGGGCTCGGGCGCTGTCGACGACTTCCTGCAGGACGGTTGCAAGGTCCAGGCTCGCATTGATGCGCAGGATCGCGTTGCAGAGTTGCGAAACGCGCTCCTCGATTCCCAGCGCGTCCGGGTGGCCTGTCACCGGCCCACCCCCCCGGAGCTCGTCCGTCGTCCTGTCCCCGGATACAACCGGTGCGTCACCAAAACATCGCAAACCCGACTCAAAATGTCATCCAATCCTCATATAAGAACTAGTCCGGACGTGTCCGCATTTCGTAATATCACTTAAATATCACTAATCGACCTCAGAATATGACTGACAAATCACATGTTATCGGCTACCTTGAATGACGGGCTTGCGGTAAGCATGGGGGCGCTGTGTCCAGGCTATGGCTCCATTTGGCTACCGGAGGCGCGTGTTCGGGTGACGCGGCGAGGCAGGTACCATGAACCCACCGGATCTGTTCGAGCGCGTCGTGGTGTCGCTGCAGGAGGCGGCGCTCGGCAAGGCGCGCTGGTCGGAGGCGGCGTTGCTGATCAACGAGATCAGCGGGACGAGGGGTGGCGCCCTGGCGTTTGCCGACGGCCGCGCCCAGGCTGATGCACACTTCCTGTTCATGCAGCTGTGCCACGACGGCGAACGCCGCGAGGACCTCGAGAGGGAGTACTTCAGGGAGTATTGGGAACGCGACGAGAGCATTCCCCGCATCGGCCGTCTGGCGGACGGAGTGCTGGTGCCCACCGCCGAACTGTACACGGACCGGGAGAAGAAGAAGTCGCCGGCGTACACCGAGGCGAGGCGCAGGACCGGGATGCAGAACGGCCTCAACGTGCGGTTGGATGGACCGGGCGGATCGAACATCGTCCTGAGTCTCGCGGACTCCCGGGAACCGGGAGGCTGGAGTTCGGCTCAGCTGGCCGTGGTCCGGCGCCTGCTCCCGCACGTGCGGCAGTTCGTGCGAGTTCGCAAGACGCTGACCGATGCCGGAGCGCTGGGACGCTCGCTCTTCGCGTTGCTCGACGAGAGCCGCTGCAGCGTCATCCAGCTCGACCGGAACGCGCGAATCATTGCGGCGAACGACCGGGCCTGCCGCTTGCTGCGAGAGACAAGAGAACTGTCGGACCGGGAAGGGTTCCTGAGCGCCACTACGCCTCGCGACAACGGCGAGTTGCAGCAATTGCTGGCTCAGGCGCTGCCGCGGCTCGGCGGCCCGGGATCGTCCGGGTCAATGACCATCAGGCGTTCGTCATCCCGCACCAACCTGGTCGTGCACGTCACCCCCGTGGCGGTGCGCCAGCGGGACTTCCGCGCCGGGCACGTCGCCGCGCTCGTCCTGGTCGTCGACCCGGAACGTCGGCCCAGCATCGACGTCCGCCTTGTGCAAGCCGCGCTCGACCTGACCCCGGCCGAGAGCCGGCTGGCGGTCATGGTGGCCGCCGGGCAACACGCACGTGACATAGCCGCGCGCACGGGACGCAGCGAAGGCACGGTGCGCTGGCACATACAGAACATCTTCCGCAAACAGGGCATCTCGGGTCAGGCGGATCTTGTGCGGCGGGTGTTGTCGCTGGAGGGCTTTCCGGACTTCAGCCCCTGACCCCGGACCCGGGCAGGCGTCGTGGCGATCGTGTTCCAGCCTTGCATGTCCCTCGCACCCCGCTGATTCGTTCCGGCCTTCGCAGACGACTACAGAGCTTTCGGCCTTCGCGTCCGCGATTCGCGTTTCATTGACCGGCTTCCCGGTCTCCGCGCGCGTCGGGGTTTGCCGATCCCCGGTTTCGGCGGGCCTCGCCGTACCTTCAGTTGGCGGCCGTGCCACTCCGCCTTGTATTCGAGCTGGCGCAGCAGTTCGCTGCTCGCGCCCTCCACTTCAATCTCGCGGGCGTCGAGCACGACCCCGGTGGTGGTCTTGTGCTGCAGATCGCCCCGGCGATTCCTCACCTTGCGCGCCTGGTTGCGCACGAGAGCAAGGGCGCGCTTGCGGCCTTCGGACCCGAACTCGCATCGCTCCAGTCGCCGCTCGAGCCTCGCCAGGCGGCGTCGCGCGTTCCTGAGCGTCCTGCTCTCGCGGACCACGTGGACGGAGCCGCCGTCGGCCGACACCGTGATCTCGTTGCCCTTCTGGCGCACCGCCGCCTTGTCCGTCCTCGGTTCCACCCGAGTGAGCGGCGCGCACTCGAACAGGCACGAGAGCATCCAGCGGTTCCCCGCATCCAGCCACGCCCGCCCGGAGAGCAGACCACGCGTCTTGCGTCCGCGTGGCCCGGAGAGCCTCTTCCCGGGCAGTTTCCCGCCCTTCCAGCGCACCCAGCCGAACTTGGGCAACCGCACCCGGTTGTGCTCGAAACGAATGCCCTGGTTGCTCAGGTAGATGCCGGGCTCCCGGCCAAACCTCTTGATCTGGGGGAAGCCGCCCTGCCCGCGTCTGCCGGGTTTGCTGAACCAGTTGCGAAAGGCCTGGTCGAGATCGCTGGCGACGCGGTAGATCGCGCTGGCGGGGGATCCCCGGTGTTCCGGTTTCCGCTGCCACTCGCGCGCGAAAGCGCGCATCTCGCTCAACGGCAGGCGCCGTCCGGTCTCCCAGTACCTGAGCTGGGAGGCTGCGAGCAGGGCGTTCGCGAGTTCGCGCAGACCGTTCCTGCAACTGAGCAGAGCCGCATCCTGGGTGGGGCTCGGGTAGAGCCTGCAGCGCCAGCCGACGTAGCGCCGGGCAGCCGATGCGTCCACGGTCACGTCGCCCGTGGGTCGGGTGCCGGCGCGGAAACCGGATCGTGCGGCCCCGATCCGTTGACGGAGCGGGGCTCCCACACGGAATCGACCCACTCATCGAATCGCTCGACGACCCGTTCCGGATCCCTGGCCGCCGCCGCGAGCGTGCATCCGGCCATCCGCGCGACGTTGATTTCCAGCGTGCGGCGCCGCAGCCCCACCTGGTCGGCGATCGCCTCCCAGCCGGCCCCGGCGCGAGCGCGAACGGCCCAGAGCAGGACAGCCCAGTTCATGAACTCCTTCAGGCGGCACCGGAGCGGCGGGTCCTCTCTCCAGTACTGGCGCAGTGTCGACGCCGCCAGGTTGACCTGGCCCGCCAGCCGGTGAACTGAACTCGCCGGCACGAACCTCGTGGCGGCAGCGTCGTCGTGCAGGCCGCAAACATGGCTGATCGCCTCCCTGACGGACGGTCTGAAGGACGGGTCGGAGAGCAGCCTCAAGCCGAGACCGTGCATCGGATCCCGGCTCGGCCTCCCGGAACTCTCAGGAACTTTCACGAGGCGCCTCTCCTTGCCCGTTTGCGTTCGACTATCGCAATATGGCAGGAACACCGTTCCGTCGCGCCTTTCAGGAAAAAGGGTATCGCCCCTATATTCATACAGGGTATCGTACCTGCTGAGTTGAAGGTTGCGCGCCTCCTGGTCCGAAGCACTGTGGACATGGCCGCCCGAGATAATCATCGTTTTATTCGTATATATTACGGCGCTTTTTTCGTATCAGAAAACAGTGGTCGTCTTCGATAATTCGAGGATTTCGCGACTGACCATTTGCCCAGGAGCGGAGTGATAGTCCGTAACTGGTTGTCAAATATGAAAGTTCCCAAACTGGCACCACCTTTGCCTATCCGAGGGCACGCGACTCTGTCCAGCCACTTCAGGCCGGTACTCCATTCCCACCACTCAGGAGGTTCCATGAACCGACTCAAACTCCTTGCCACAGCAACGCTGATGGCCCTGACCTTCACCGCCTGCGACGAGGGCACTCCGCCGCCTGTGGAGCCGCCCCCGCCGCCGACTCCCGTGGGAACGATCTCCGGGACGGTGACGATCGAAGGGACGGCCGCCAGCGGCATCACCGCCACTCTGTCGTCGGGTGCGACCACGACGACGGGGTCGGGTGGCAGCTTCGCCTTCTCGGGCGTCGAGGCCGGGACCTACACGGTCACCATCAGCGGCTTCCCCGAGGACGCGACGTTCGCCCAGGTGACGCAGTCCGCGACCATCGCGAGCGATGGTCAGAACGTGCAACTCAACTTCGCCGGTGAGTACATCCGCTCCTCGGCGGTGGTCGGCAACGTGGTTGCGGCCGACGCGATGATGAGCGGCGGCGACGGCCAGCCCGAAACGCTGGTCGGCGTAACGGTCACGCTCGGCGGCGAGCACGCCATGGGCGAGACGATGGAGACCGCCGAGGACGGCGGCTTCGCCTTCACCGGGCTCCGCGCGGGCACCTACACGGTCACGATCAGCGACTTCCCGGAGGATGTCTCCTTCGAGACGGTGAGCGTCGAGGTCGAGGTCGAGGTGGGCGAGGTCGGCAGCGCCGACTTCACGGGCCACTTCATCCGCACCTCCGCGGTCGAGGGCCAGGTGGTCATCGAAGGCGAGGGCCTTGCCGGGGTGACGGTCACCCTGTCGGGCGGCCCGGCCGACGAGAGCTACACCGCGATGACCGACGCCGACGGCATGTACCGGTTCGAGGAACTGCGTCCCGGCGACTACACGGTCAGCATCTCCGACTTCGACACCCGCGACTACGAGTTCGCCGCCACGTCGCAGGACGTGAGCGTGGATCTCGACGAGACGGGAACGGTGTCGTTCACGGGCGTCCTGCTCCGCACCTCCGGCATCAGCGGCCGGGTGAGCGTCGAGGGCATGGGCCTCGGCGACATCGCGGTCACGCTGTCGGGCGCGGCCGACGCGAGCACGACCACCGACGCGGGCGGCCAGTACGCCTTCGCGGGTCTGGCGGCGGGCGACTACACGGTCTCGATCGCGGTCGACGACCCCGCCTACGTGTTCGACTCGATGAGCATGGACCGGACGGTCGGCGACGACGAGTCGGCGATCGTGAACTTCGAGGGCGCGCACGCGCGCACCGCGAGCGTCTCGGGGATGGTGTTCCTCGACGAGGCGACGAAGAACAACATGTACGACGAGGGCGAGCATCCGCTGGCGCACGCCGGCATTCCGGTTGCACTGGTGGGCCCGGGCGTCAACGAGCAGCGGCTGGGCGCGACCGACGCGACCGGCGCGTTCTCGTTCACGGAGCTGCAGGCCGGCCCGTACCAGCTCGTCGTGCTCATCAACGCCACGGTCGCGGCAGCGCTCGCGGCCAACGACGTGGCGTACGGCGGAGCCGGGGAAGGCTACGCGATCGCGCTCGGCGTCGGCGAGGCCGCAGCGCAGAACATCCCGTTCGACATCACGCACACGACCGTGAACTTCACGGTGTCGCTGAAGCACGGCGACGACATGGGTGCGGCAGTTCCCGGCGCCACGGTCACGCTCTACTCGGGTGACAACAAGGTCGGCAGCGGCGACACCGGCGACGACGGCTCGGTGATGATCAAGGTCGCGCGTGCCGGCACCAGCGGGAACATGGTGATGGCAGGCGTCGCCGCAGACGGCTACGACGTGGCCGACGGCATGACCGAAGTGTCCTGGGATCCGCAGATGTTCGGGACCGCGGCCGGGAACTCCAACGACATCGTCAACCTGAACGTCGACGCGACCGTGAGCGGCGCCACGATCACCACCGACTATGGTGGCGGCGAAGCGCTCGCCGGGTGGGCGATCGGCGTCATGCACGGCGAAGACGCGGTCGAAGGCGCGCCCGAGATGCTGGACGACGACGGCAACGCGGCGCTCATGACCACCGTGGCCAAGGACGACCTGCCCGCGACCTTCGCCTTCGCGGTCGCCGACGACCAGGACGACAGGATGGACGGCGGCGAGAGCTACGAGGGCAGCGCGGTGGAGTACACGCATACCGGTCTCGCGCTGGCGGGCACGATGGACGCCGGCACGATCGAGGTTGCCTACTCGACCCAGACCCTCAAGGTCTACGTGCACCACGAGCGCGACCAGGTGATGGGCTACACCGGCAACCTCCTGGGCGGCGACGTGAGAGACGAGGGCATGGTCTCCGTCGGCATCCGCTACGTCGACGACAGCGGACGCTCCCGTGCGTTCACCTCGGCGGACAAGGTCAAGAGCAACAGCAGCGGTGGCGTGCACACCTTCACCAACGTGCCGGCCGACAAGAACGTCATCGTCCAGGCGAGCAAGACCGACGCCGCCTCGAGCATCAAGCTCCTCGAGCCCGATGAGCTCGCGGCATACACGGGCATGGATGTCAACGGCATCACGGGCGGCGCCTTCGGTGCGATGGGCGGTTTCAACCACACGGTCGAGCTCTGCCCGCTACAGGCCACCACGCCTCAGGACCACGGCGAGTGCGCATCGTTCGCCTACGTGACCACCCACACCGTGAGCGGGCTGGTGTGGAAGATGGGTGTCTCCAAGAGCGGTGACGACTTCGAAGAGAAGGATCCTGTGTTCGTACCCGGTCAGACGGTCAGCCTGTCACCGGTCGAAGGCAAGAACCTCGCGGGGGAGGAAGAGTCCTTCACCACCACGGAGAAGGACGATCGCAAGGACAAGACCAAGGGCGCCGACCCGACCCACGCATTCAGCTTCAGCGGTGTCGCCTCGGGCGCCTACGAACTCAACGTTCCGGACGGATGGCGCGCGAAGATGGGCGACAAGGGCGCCACCGCCGACGTCGGCGACGCGCTCAGCCCGCTCGATGGCCCGGTCTCGCTCGACGTCACGCCGGCGACGGCTACCGTCTACGGCCGTGTCGACGGTGGTGACGGCTTCCCGCTCGAAGGCGTAACCGTGGACGTGAACGGACGGACGGCCATGACCGACGCCAGCGGCCGCTACATCGTGGACGGTGTCAGCGCGGTGCGGGGCAAGGTCTTCGTTTCGGCCGCCAAGGAGGGGCAGAACGCCACCAAGCCGGACTCCACCGGCGTCGAATTCGGCGCGAACACGGTGAGCAGGTTCGACATCGACCTGTCGGCCGTGGGGCAGACCGCCTCGATCAGCGGCACGGTCAGGGCGTCCGGCACCGCCGCACCGGTTGCCGGTGCAGAGGTCACGGTGACCGGCTCGAAGGTGACCAACCTCGACAAGAACGGTAAGCTCCTGACGGACGCCGAAGGCAGCTACACGGCGATCGTCGAGGCTGTCGAACTGGGCGGAACGGTCTCGGTGTCCGTCTCCAAGAAGGGCATGAGCTTCGCGCCTGCGTCGATCGGTGGTCTTCCCGCGCACGCCAATTCGGCCATCTCGGGAATCGACTTCACCGGCTTCGTGCACGCCACGATCACCGGTGTAGTGGTTGCTCCGGGCGGTGGCCCGTTGAGCGGCGTGGCGCTTTCGGCGACGTCGACGACCGACACCACCCTGGTCGTGCACGACACCACGGGTGTGACTGGCCGGTTCTCGCTCAGCGTGCCGTACGGCGGCTACACCGTCGCGGCGTCGTTGGACAACCACGTCTTCGGCGACCCCTCGGCGTCGTCGACCGGCTGGACGGTGCCCACGGCTCCGGGCCAGACCGTGGACATTGGCCGCATCCAGGCGATGACGGCGATGGCCAGAAACGTCAGTGCGATGCGCGAGACGGATACGACGACGGTGGCGGGAGTCTCGACCTACAACGGCACCGTAACGGTGAGGTGGATCGACAGCGCTGACGATGTGCCCGTCGGGTACAGCGACGCCGTCTACAGCCTCGAGACCAACACCGGCACTGACGGTGCCTGGGAGGCCGCTGATGGCGGCGCGCTCGCCGGCGGAGATACGACCGGACTCGGCAGATTCACTGCCGGCGCCGACGACGACGGCGAGTTCATGGTTCGGGTCGTAGCCACGGCTCAGAACGACACCGACGTGGATCCGCAGCACACCGATCCCCTGGTGCTCAACTCCGGTCCGTTTACGCTTGCGGCGGTCGATCCGTCAGTCAGCGGTGTCGCGGCTGCACTTGATGTGACTGCCGATACCACCGTTGCCGACACGTTCACCGTCACCTGGGACGCGACGACGAACGACCGTTCGGAGTTCCGGATCACCGTCCAGCTGGCTCCGGCCTCGCTGAATGGGCAGACGTTCTGGTTCGTCGCTGAGGGCGGCGCTCCCGCCGCGCTTACCAGCTCTACCAGGGAGTGGGAATTGGAGATCGCCGGTGGAACTGCGCCCGCGGGCAACGTTGCGTGGGACGTTGCGGTCACGGGCGGTGCGGCAGACGTCCCCATCACCGCGGCCGAACTCAGGGCAGCCACCATGGTCCGAGTCGAGTCGAGACAAGGCGCGACCGGCGATTGGATGAGCGTCGCAGCCTCTGTCACCGGTGGAAGCTAGCAACCTTCAACACCATCAGCCTGGCTGACTCGCCACCAGCCAGGCTGATGGTCGTGGGACGGTTCACCCCCCGTCCGGGACTTCCCGGGCGGGGGGTGACGCTCGTTCAAGTCACTATTCCACCGCGCGTTATCCACCTGACGCGGAGACGATACGATGATCCCGAACCAGCCTGGCCTACCTGTCCGCGCCTTTCTGGCCGCCGTAGTGATCTGCGGGTTCCTGAATCCCTCAACGGGCGTGCGCGCCGAGGAGCCGTCTCCGGACGGTTGGACAGAGGTGGTCCGGCCGGTCGCGGCGAGCGCCCGGGGGGCGACGGCCGCCCGGCCCACGATCACGACTCTCAGCTGGACATGGATTGGACCGGCACAGGAAACTGCCAGGCTTGATATCGGTTTCTCGGAACCCGTGAACGGCTTCACGATCGAGGACATCCAAATCACATGCCCGCACTCGACTACGACGTGCGTCACGGTGGCTACCCTGGTCGACGTGGGCACGAATTCCCGGTCCTTTTCCGCCAGACTGGAGATGCCGGAAGACTATGACGGCCTTGTGACCGTCCACATCCCTGCCGACAGGGTACACAACAACTCGAACCCGCCGGAGGGGAATCTCCCGTCGACTACGATCGTCGAGCCCGTGGACACGAAGGCCCCTGGTAGGGTCCCCACTGCTACGAGGATCAACGGCGACCGAGTCTTCATCGTCTTCGACGAAGACCTTGACAGGCGCTTCGTTCCGGCAGTCAAGGACTTCGCGGTTGGCTTCACCAGGAGAGGTGCGTTCGACCGCAAAACCGTAGTCGAGGTCGAGATGTCCACGCGCGAAGTGGTCCTGTACCTGGACAGCCCGGTCGAGGCGGGCGACGTGGTTGAGGTGATCTATTTCGACACCGGCCCGAACGCGATCCGGGACCTGGTCGGCAATCGAGCATCGGGCTTCCAATTGCCGGGGTGTCCTCCATCGAGATTCGATGAATGCGTGAGAAACGTCACCGGAAGCACGCCCACCGGGCTTCCCGGCGCGCCCCGCAACCTCACGGCGGTGGCCGACGGCGCCGACGCGATCGACCTGGACTGGGATCCGCCGAGCTCGGAGGGCGGCGCCAGGATCACGGGGTACCTCATCGAGTGGTCGGAGGACGGCCGCGACCCCTGGTCGACTCTGGTGCGCAGTCGGGACACGGCAACCGTCTACCGCGATGAAGACGTCTCGGCGGGCGAGACGCGCCACTACAGGGTGTCGGCGGTCAACTTCAACGGGGAGGGATCCCCCTCCAACGTCGCCAGCGCCACCACGGAGCATGTCCTGCCGGACGCTCCCGGGCGATTGACGGCGCGGGCCCGCGGGACGTCCGAAATCGTGCTGAACTGGAGCGTCCCCACCTCCAGTGGCTCGTCCCGGATCACCGGCTACTGGATCCAGGTGTGCTCGAGCACCAGCGCGACAGGTTGCCTACCGGCGTCTCCCTCGGGCACCGGCGGGTGGATCACACTCGTGGCCGACACCGAATCACGGGCCACCTCATACACCCACCGCGACCTCAGGCCCGGCATAACCCGTCACTACCGCGTCGCGGCCAGAAATCGGGCGGGTTGGAGCGAGTGGTCGAACATCGCTCAGGCGACCATCGAACCGGTCGTTCCGGGCGCACCCACGGAGCTCACGGTGACCCCTTCGCCCCTGGCAGGAAGCACCCAGCTCGACCTCACCTGGTTGGCTCCGTTCGACGACGGCGGAAGCGCGATCACCGGCTATCTGATCGAGTGGTCCGCCACCCGCGTCGGCCCGTGGCTCCCGCTCGTAACCGACACCGAATCACTGGTCAGGTCATACACCGACAGAGGTCTTGGCCCAAACATCACCCGGTTCTATCGCGTATCCGCGATCAACAGCAAGGGGCCGGGCCGTCCCTCCAACGTGGCCCAGGGCACCACCAATGCAGGGCCGCCCGGTCCCCCGCAGAACGTGCGCGCGCGCAGCACCGGGCCGCACAGCATTCTCCTCGCCTGGGACCGGCCCGAAAGCGACCGGGGAGCGCGCGTCACCGGCTATGCCATCCAGAGGATCGGACCCGACGACAACGACTGGATCACCCACCGTGCCAACACGGGGACGACGGCGACCACATTCACGGACAAGGGACTGGAGCCGGTGACCCGGTACCAGTACCGGGTGGCGGCCATCAACCGCGTGGGCCCGGGGGAGTTCGCGCCGCTGCCCTCGGAGCTTCCGGCATCGGCCATTACGCACGCCGACCTTGCCGGGGCCCCGACCGGGCTGACGGCACGGGCGGTGGGCACGGCCCGCATCGACCTGTCGTGGAACGCGCCCCGCTACACCGGCGGTGTGTCGATCATCGGCTACCGCATCGAGACCTCCGACGACGGGGGCGCGACCTGGAATCTCCTCCGCCGCAACACCAACTCGACGGCGACGACGTTCTCCGACGTGAATCTCCGGCCCGCCACCACGCGGCACTACCGGGTGGCGGCGGTCAACCTCGCGGGGCCGGGGTCGTGGTCGAACACGGCGCGGGCGACCACTGACGCGACCCTGCCGTCGGTGCCGCGACGTCTCAGCGCCGAGGCGGTCGGCACCTCGCAGATCACCCTCTCCTGGCAGGCGCCCTCGGACGACGGGGGCGCGCGCATCACCGGCTACCGCATCGAGGTGTCGGCCGACGGAGGCAGGAGCTGGGAGGACCTGGTGGGCAACACGCGCACCACGGCCACCGTCTACACACACAGCGGGCTGGAGCCGGCCTCGACACGCCACTACCGCGTCTCGGCGGTCAACCGGATCGGTGTGGGCGATGCGTCGCGGGTCGCGGGCTCCACCACCGACGCCACCGTGCCCGACGCGCCCACCGGGCTGGCTGCCAATGACGTCACGCCCACGCAGATCGACCTGTTCTGGATCGCGCCCGCCTACAACGGCGGCGCGCGCATCACCGGCTACCGCATCGAGGTGTCGGAGGACGCCGCCGTGTGGGCGGACCTGGTGACCAACACGGAGTCAACGGTCACCGCCTTCTCCCATACCGGCCTGCTGCCAGGGAGCACGCGCCACTACCGCGTCTCGGCGATCAACCGGGCAGGTACCGGCGCGGCGTCGGCGAACGCCTCGGCGGCCACGGACGACCCCGTGCAGCGCGCGGGACGACTCAACACGCGCGTCCTGCCGCACGTGGCGGCCGCGATGACGTCGAGCACCGTCTCGGCGATCGCAGGCCGCGTCGACGCCGTGGCCAGGGGGATGGGCATGGAGCGGCGCGTCGAGACGAACGGGCTGTCGTCCATGGCCGCGAGCCTGTCCGCGCCGGGTGGCGGCGGGATCGGGCTCGCACAGGGCGACCAGGCCGGCTTGGCCGCCCTCTTCGGCGGCACCTCCTTTACGATGCCCTTCCGCGCCTCCGACGCGCAGCCGCAGTCCGCCACGGGTACGCAGCTGGCAAGCTGGGGCGCGGGCGAGTACCACTACCTCGGCGAGCCCGGCGCGAGCGGCGTCGACTGGAAGGGCAACATGGTGAGCGCCCACGTCGGCGTGGACCTGCGCGTGGGGCCGGACATCCTGGCGGGTGTCGCGGGCTCGTATTCCTCGGGCTCCTTCGACTTTACCGACAGGACGGGCGCGCGCCCGGTGACCGGCACCTACGGCACCACGATGGCCAGCGTGCATCCCTACGTGGCGTGGTTCTCCGACGCGCCCGGCACCTCGGTGTGGGGCTCGGCCGGGTTCGGCCGGGGCGACGTGGAGGTCGATGACGTGCGTGAAGGACTCCGCACCAGTCCGGCCAGCATGTTGACCGGGGCGGGAGGCACCAGCTACCAACTGCTCACGAGGGGCTCGGGCGGCGTCCGCCTCAAGGCCGAGGGCTGGGCCGGCCAGGTCATGGTCGACGGCACCGAGCAGATCGAAGAAGTCACGCTGAGCATGCAGCGCGGCAAGCTCGCCCTGGAGCTGACGCAGGCCTTCCGCGCCAGTGAGGGCCAGGAGATGGCGTTCGTGCTCGAGGGCGGGATGCGCTACGACAACGGCGACGGCGTGAACGGTGCCAGCGCGGAAGTCGGCGGCGGTCTGCGCTACACCAACTCAGGTTTCGGGCTGACCGCGGAGGGCCGCGGCCGGTTCGTGATCTCGGCGCGCGACGGCTACGAGGAATGGGGCCTGGGTGGCACGCTGATGTTCGATCCGGCGGCCCGGGGCGAGGGGCTCTCGATCCGGGTGGCGCCGTCGTACGGCGACCAGACGAGCGGGGTGAACCAGCTCTGGGAGCGCGGGGTGTACGACGCGGTGGGCGGCCACGATCTGGGCATGAGTCCCAACGTGGACGGTGAGGTGGCCTACGGCCTCGCCGACTTCCACGGCACGCCCTACGGCGGCTTCCACCTGGCCGAGAGCGGCATGCGCGCCTTCTCGAGCGGCGTGCGCTACGACCTGGGCGCGGATGTCGGGCTGCGGCTCGAAGGCACGCGGCGCGAGAGCGGGCTCGGCGGAGCGCAGCACACGGTGGGCGTCCGGGGGAGGATCCGGTTCCGGTAGGGGGGAGGATGCGCGCTGACCCCCACCTCATCGGCCGCCGCTCCCCGGCTCGGGCATGCGGTAGCCGACGCGGCGCTCGGTGAGGATGTAGGCGGGGCTGGCCGCGTTGTCGCAGAGCTTGTCGCGGAGCTTCTTGACGTACGTGCGCACCGGTCCCGGGTTGCTCGCGCCACGCTTGCCCCACACCGTGCGAAGCAGCCGCTCATAGGTCAACACGCGTCCGGCGTTCTGCGAGAGCACGCGCAGCAGGTCGTACTCGGTGGCGGTCAGTTCGACCTTGCGGCCCGCCAAGGTCACCCGGCGCTGGTCGTAGCGTATACGGAGTTCGCCGAGTGCGAACGCCTCGGGCCGGGCTCGCCGCCTGAGCGCCGCGCGAATTCGCGCCACGAGCTCGGTCGGCGAGAACGGCTTGACGATGTAGTCGGCCGCCCCGATTTCGAGCGCCCTCGCGACGGTCTCGTCGTTGCCGTAGCCCGAGATGAAGATCACCGGCAGTTCGACGAGTTCGGGGATCCGCCTCATGAGCTCGATGCCGTCCGTGCCCGGAAGGACCAGGTCGAGGAGGACGAGGTCGGGCCGTTCGGCCTCGATCAGGCGCTCCAGCTCCTGCGGATCGCCTGTCGCCAGCGCGGTCCAGCCCGCCGAGGCGAGCGCGTCGCGAACGAAGCGCAGCATCAGCGGATCATCGTCGAGCACGAGCACGCGCGTGCGTTCGCGGCCGCCGACGGACGGCCGGTCCAAACCGCCCGCGTCGGTCGCCGCGGCCTCGGCCGCGGCGGCCGGGAGCGTGAACGTGAAGCGCGCGCCGAGGCCCGGCCCCTCGCTCTCGGCGCGGATGCGGCCGCCGTGCGCCTCGACGAGCCCCTTCGCGATCGCGAGCCCGAGCCCCGTGTGGCCTCCGGGGCCGGGACGCGCCTTGCGGAACAGGCGCGGAAGCTGTTCGGGCGGGATGCCGCCGCCCTGGTCGGAGACCGAAATGGCCACGTGGGCACCGTCGCGTACTGCCTCGACCCGGATCGGCGACGAGGAGGGCGCGTGCCGCGCGGCGTTGGCGAACAGGTTGTTCAGCACCTGTGCAATGCGCTCCCGATCGGCCATCGCGAGCGGCAGGCCCGGCGGGAGCTCGACGAGCACGGGGTGCCGGATCCCGCCGCTCAGGAACGTGGTCCGCGCCCGATCCACGAGCGCAGCCACGCTCGTGGGCTCGGGCGCCACGGTGAGCGTACCCGCCTCGATGCTGCCCGCGTCCAGCAGGTTTGCGACCAGGCCCCGCATGTGGCTGGCCTGCGCGTCGATGAGCCGGAAGAACTCAATCATCTCCGCCCGGGACGCGCGGCCGGTGGCCTCGAGCACCGTTCCGGCCGAGCCCTTGATCGACGCGAGCGGAGCACGAAGCTCGTGGCTCACCAGCCTCAGGAAACCTGCCCGTTGCCGCTCGAGCTCCTCGAACGGCGCCAGGTCCTGCATCGTCACGACGACCGAGACGAGCTGTCCCTCGTCCCCGGAACGGATCGGCGTCACGTTGATCAGCGTCCGCACGCTCCGCCCGTCCGGCACCGACAGCTCGACCTCCTCGGCCCGCAGCGGGGCGGCGCCCTCGAGCAGGCCGACCAACGGAAGATCCGCGAGCGCAAACTCACGCCCGTCGGACAGGCGGCACGTCATCACTTCCAGGAGCTGCTCGGTCACCGAGCCCGCCGTGCGGATCCCTTCGACGATGCGCAACGCCTCCCGGTTCACCGACGCCACCCGCGCGCTGCCGGCCTCCAGCACCACCACGCCCACCGGCGACGTCTCGACCAGCGCCTCGAGATCGGCCCGCGCCCGCGCAACCTCACGGTGCGTCCGCGCGTTCACGATCGCGGCGGCCGCCTGCGAGGCGAACAGCATCAGGATCTCCTCGTCCTCCGGCGTGAACGCCTCGCCGTTCGCCTTGTCGCCGACGAAAAAGGTGCCGACATGCTCGTCCCGGTGGCGCATCGGAGCGCCCTGCATCGTGCGCGCGGACCACGGGCCCGGAGGAAAGCCGAGCGACTCGAAGTAGCCCGTGAGGTCCGCCAGCCGGAACGGGTGCCCGATGTCGCGCAGCCGCTCGAAGAGCCGCGGCCCGTCGGGCCACGCCATCAGCGCCCCTACCTCCTCCTCGGACATGCCCGACGTCACGAAATCCACGAGCCGCCCGTCCGCGTCCACCGTCGTCATAATGCCCTGGGTGGCGCCCGTCAGCGCACGGGCACTGTCGACCACCTCCCGGAGCACCGTGTCCAGATCCAGGCTCGAGTTGACGCGCAGCACCGTGCCGCTCAGCCGCGCGAAGCGGTCCCTGAGCGACCGGATTTCCCGCCTCAGTTCGCGCACGTCGTTCAATGGTCCTCTATCCGTTTTCGTGGCTGGATCCGCGAATACATCGTATCGACATGAGAATAGCGATGGTTTATACGTCTTGTCCATGAAAAACGCGTTAGATTTAACACCGTGCGGGGGGTTGACAATCGATGCAGAGCTGGGGGAGACCCCAGACGGGGAAGATCGTCGAGCGAAGGCGCGTTCAGGTGACGCGCGTTTGGGGCGAATGCCATGAACCCACAGGATCTATTCGAGCGCGGCGTGGTGTCGCTACAAGAGGCCGCGCTCGGCAAAGGGCGCTGGCTGGAGGCGGCGTTGCTGATCAACGAGATCAGCGGCACGAGGGGCAACGCCCTGGCGTTCGCCGACGGCCGCGCCCAGGCTGACGCGCACTTCTACTTCATGCGGCTGTGCCACGATGGCGAGCGCCGCGAGGACCTCGAGAGGGAATACTTCAGCGAATACTGGGAACGGGATGAGAGCGTTCCCCGCGTCGGCCATCTGACCAATGGGGCGTTGGTGCCCACCGCCGAGTTGTACACCGACCGGGAGAAGACGACATCGCCGGCGTACACCGAGGCTCGGCGCAAGACGGGGATGCAGAACGGCCTCAACGTGCGGCTGGATGGGCCGGGGGGATCGAACATCGTGCTGTGTCTCGCGGACTCCCTGGAACCGGGAGGCTGGAGTTCGACTCAGGTCGCTGCGGTCGGGCGCCTGCTACCGCACGTGCGCCAGTTCGTGCGAGTGCGCCAGACGCTGACCGATGCGGGGGCGGTGGGACTCTCGCTCTTCGGGTTACTCGACAAGAGCCGCTGCGGCGTCATCCAACTCGACCGGAACGCACGGATCGTTGCGGCGAACGACCGGGCCTGCAGTCTGCTGCGACAGGCCGAAGGGCTGTCGGACCGGGACGGGTTCCTGAGTGCCACGACGCCTCGAGACAACGGCGAGTTGCAGCAATTGCTGGCTCAGGCGCTGCCGCGGCTCGGCGGACCCGGATCGTCCGGCTCCATGATGATCGAGCGCTCGTCATCCCGCACAAACCTGGTGGTGCACGTCACCCCCGTGTCCGTCCACCGGCGGGACTTGCGCGCGAGACAGGTCGCCACACTCGTCCTGGTTGCCGACCCGGAGAGCCGGCCCAGGATCGATGCCCGCCTCGTGCAGGCGGCGCTCGACCTGACCCCGGCCGAGAGCAAGCTGGCGGTCATGGTGGCCGCCGGGCAACACGCGCGTGACATCGCCGCGCGCACGGGACGCACCGAACGCACGGTGCGCTGGCACATAGAGAACATCTTCCGCAAACAGGGCATCTCGGTTCAGGCGGACCTTGTACGGCGCGTATTGTCACTGGAAGGCTTTCCCGACTTCCGCCCCTGACGCTCCTTCGCATCCCCTGATTCGTTCCGGCCTTCGCAGACGGCTACAGGGCTTTCGGCCTTCGCGTCCGCGATTCGCGTTTCAGCGACCGGCTCCCCGGTCTCGGCGCGCGTCGGGGCTTGCCAGTCCCCGGTTTCGGCGGGCCTCGCCGTACCTTCAGTTGGCGGCCGTGCCACTCCGCCTTGTATTCGAGCTGGCGCAGCAGTTCGCTGCTCGCGCCCTCTACTTCGATCTCGCGGGCGTCGTGCACGACGCCGGTCGTGGTCTTGTGCTGCAGGTCCTCCTGGTGGTTCCTGACCTTCCGCGCCTGGTTGCGCATGCGGGCCAGGGCGCGCTTGCGGCCTTCGGACCCGAACGCGCATCGCTCCAGCCGCCGCTCGAGCCTCGCCAGGCGGCGTCTCGCCTTCCTGAGCACCCTGCTCTCGCGAATCACCTGGACGGCCTCCCCGTCGACCGTCACCCTGATCTCTTTGCCGTTCTGACGGACCGCTGCCTTCTCCGTGCTCGGTTCGACGGGGGTAAGCGGCGCGCACTCGAACAGGCACGAGAGCATCCACCGGTTGCCCGCATCCAGCCAGGCCCGCCCGGAGAGCAGGCCAAGGGTCTTGCGTCCGGGAGGCCCCGCGAGCCTGCCCCGCGGGAGGCTCCCGCCCTTCCAGCGCACCGAGCCGAATTTCGGCAGCCACACGCGGTTGCCCTCGAAACAGATGCCCTGGTTGCTGAAGTAGATGCCGGGCTCTCGTCCGATGCCCTTGATCTGGGGAAACCCCCTGCGCCTGCGCCTTCCCGGCTTGCTGAACCAGGTGCGGAAGGCGCGGTCGAGATCGCTGGCGACGCGGTAGGTCGCGCTGGCGGGGAATGCCCGGTGCTCCGGCTCCCGCTTCCACTCGCGCGCAAAGGCGCGCAGCTCGGCCAGCGACAGGCGGCGTCCGGTCTCCCCGTACCTGAGCTGGGAGTTGGCGAGCAGGGCGTTCGCGAGTTCGCGCAGGCCGTTCCTGCACCGGAGCAGCGCCGCATCCTGTGCTGGGCTCGGGTAGAGCCTGCAGCGCCAGCCCACGTAACGCCGGGTGGGTGATGCGCCCGCGGTCATCCGGCCTGCTCGAAGGACGCCCGCGCCGGAACCGGATCGTTCCTCTTCGACCCGTGGGCGGCTCGGGGCTCCCAGACGGAATCGACCCACTGATTGAATCGCCCGACGACCCGTTCCGGGTCCTCAGCCGCCGCCGCGAGCGTGCATCCGGCCAGCCGCATGAAGTTGATTTCCAGCGTGCGGCGCCGCAGCCCCACGTGGTCGGCGATCACGTCCCAGTCAGCTCCGGCGCGAGCGCGAACGGTCCAGAGGAGGACGGCCCAGTTCATGAACTCCTTAAGACGGCACTGGAGCGGAGCGTCCTCTTTCCAGTACTTCGATAGCGTGGCCCCGGCCAGGTGGACCTCGCCCGCCAGCCGACCAACTGAGTTCGCAGGGACGAACCGGGTGGCGGCAGCGTCGTCGTGCAGGCCGCAAACCCGGCTGATCGTCTCCCTGACCGACGGTCTGAGGGACGGGTCGGAAAGCAGCCTCAGGCCGAGGCGGCGCATCGGATCCCAGCTCGGCTTCCCGAACTCCTCCAGAACTTCCACAAGTCGGCTCTCCGCCTCGTCCGCCCATAGGACCCGCAACCCTGGGGAGCGCAACGGATCCAATCGTCGCAGGCACTCGACCGAGATCCGCGCCACGACGACGCAGGGCGGATTGAGAGGCCTGGAAGCCGACCGCAGCCACTCGATGTCGGCATCGGAGCAGGTGGCGAGTCCGTATACGACCGGACAGGCGCTGATGGACGGGGCCAGGAGTTCTCTTCTCGAACTCACCCGCTGGATCAATGCACTGGCGAGCGCGCGCTGCAGCAGGAGTCCAAGCTCGTTGTCCTTGCAATACAGCGCGTAGATGGGGCGTTCCGATCTGATCCGTGCCTCCCGGTGCAGGGCGGGCGACCGTGATTTTGTCAGCCCTTGCCCGTATGCGCTCGACTATCGCAATATGGGAGGAACACCGTTTCGTCGCGCCGGTCAGGATACCGGGTTTCATCCTGTATTTGTTTCCGGGTATTATACCGGACTTTTTACCGGGTGATCGCTTCCTGAAGTCGAAGAGCTATGCAGAACATGGTTGCCGGGATAATCGACTTTTTTTCGTATATAGCATCGACTTTTTTTCGTATCAGAAAACAGTGGTCGGTTTCGATAATCCGAGGATTTTCGTGGATGTCGAATGCCGTGGAGTAGGGCGTACAGTCCGTAACTGATTGAAAAACAAGCAGATCTCAAAGTTGGCACCACTTTTGCGAGTCCCGGGGGACGCGACTCTTTCCAGCCACTTCAGGCCGGTTTTCATTCCCAACCCCAGGAGGTTCCATGAACCGACTCAAAATCCTTGCCACGGCAACGCTGGTGGCGCTGGCCTTCACTGCCTGCGACGAGGGCACTCCACCGCCGGTGGAGCCCCCGCCGCCGCCGACTCCCGTGGGAACCATCTCCGGGTCGGTGACGATTGAAGGCACGGCCGCCGCCGGCATCACCGCCACCCTTTCCTCCGGTGCCACCCAGACGACCGGGGCGGGAGGCAACTTCGCCTTCGCGGGTGTCGAAGCCGGGACCTACACGGTCACCATCAGCGGCTTCCCCGAGGACGCGACGTTCGCCCAGGTGACGCAGTCCGCGACCATCGCGAGCGATGGTCAGAACGTGCAACTCAACTTCGCCGGTGAGTATATCCGCTCCTCGGCGGTGGTCGGCAGCGTGGTCGCGGCCGACGCCATGATGAGCGGCGGCGACGGCCAGCCCGAAACGCTGGCCGGCGTGACGGTCACGCTCGGCGGCGAGCACGCCATGGGCGAGATCATGGAGACCGGCATGGACGGCGGCTTCGCCTTCACCGGGCTCCGGGCCGGCACCTACACGGTGACGATCAGCGACTTCCCGGAGGACGTCTCCTTCGAGACGGTGAGCGTCGAGGTCGAGGTCGACGTGGGCGAGGTCGGCCAGGCCGACTTCACGGGCCACTACATCCGCACCTCCGCGGTCGAGGGCCAGGTGGTCATCGAGGGCGAAGGCCTCCAGGGCGTTTTGGTGACGCTGGCCGGCGGTCCCGCCGACGAGAACTTCACCATGATGACCGACGTCGACGGCATGTACAGGTTCGAGGACCTGCGCCCCGGCGACTACACGGTCAGCATCTCCGACTTCGATACCCGCGACTACGAGTTCGCGGCTACGTCGCAGGACGTGAGCGTGGACCTGGACGAGACGGGAACGGTGTCGTTCACGGGCGTCCTGCTCCGCACCTCCGGCATCAGCGGCCGGGTGAGCGTCGAGGGCATGGGCCTCGGCGACATCGCGGTCACGCTGTCGGGCGCGGCCGACGCGAGCACGACCACCGACGCGGGCGGCCAGTACGCCTTCGCGGGTCTGGCGGCGGGCGACTACACGGTCTCGATCGCGGTCGACGACCCCGCCTACGTGTTCGACTCGATGAGCATGGACCGGACGGTCGGCGACGACGAGTCGGCGATCGTGAACTTCGAGGGCGCGCACGCGCGCACCGCGAGCGTTTCCGGTCACCTGTTCCTGGACGAGCTCGACAAGAACGACATGATGGACGCGGGCGAGCATCCGCTGGCTCACGCCGGTATTCCGGTGGCGCTGGTGGGCCCGGGGGTCAATGACCAGCGGCTGAGCGCGACCGGGGCTGACGGCTCGTTCATGTTCTCGGGTCTGCGCGCCGGCTCCTACCAGCTGGTCGTGCCGATCGACGCCACGGTTGCGGCCACGCTCGCGGCCAACGACGTCGCGTACGGCGGACCGGGGACGGGCTACGCCTTCGCCCTCGGAGTCGGCGAGGCCATGTCCCAGGCCATTCCCTTCGACATCACCCACACGACGGTCAACTTCTCGGTCTCGCTGAGGAGCGGCGACGACATGGGTGACGCGCTTCCCGGCGCCTCCGTCACACTTTACGGGGCGAGCGACGCCAACGTCGGCAGCGGCATGACCGGTGACGACGGCTCGGTGGCGATCAAGGTCGCGCGCGCCATGACCAGCGGGAACATGGTGATGGCCGGCGTCTCTGCCGAAGGCTACGACGTGGCCGACGGCATGACGGAAGTCACGTGGGATCCGCAGATGTTTGCGACTTCGGGCGCGAACGACAACGACATCGTCAACCTGAACGTCGACGTGAGCGTCAGCGGCGCGACAGTCATGACCGACTTCGGCGGCGGCGAAGCGCTCGCCGGCTGGGCGATCAGCGTCATGATGGGCGATGCCGCGGTCGAGGGCGCGCCGACGATGCTGGGCGCTGACGGCAGCGCGGCTTTCGCGACAACGGTTGCGTCGGTCCCGGCAAGCTTCACGTTCTCGGTTGCCGAGGACCAGGACGACGATCTGGACGGCGGCGAGATGTACGAGGGGGTCGACGGCGCGTACATGCACACCGGCCTCAAGGTGGCTGGCGCCACCGCGGAAGCCGACCCGATCGTGGTGAGCTACACGACGCAGACGCTGAAGGTCTACGTGCACCACGAGCGCGACCAGGTGATGGGCTACACTGGCAACGTCCTGGGCGGCGACCAGAGGGTTTCGGAAGAACTGGTCGATCTCGAGATCCGCCAGGTGAGCGGCAACGACGGCAGGCTCACCCGTCCGATCTCGCGCGACGACTGGGACGCCAGGGAGAACACAAGCCACGCCACGGGCGAATACACCTTCGCCCACCTGCCGGCGGACATGGACATCGTCGTTCGGGCGAACGCCAGGGACGGCTACAAGCTGCTGGATCTCGACCGGCTCGATACCTATCGCAACATGGAAGAGAACGGCGTGATGGGCGGTGCGTTCGGCGACATGGGCGGCTGGGGGCACACGGTGACGCTCTGTCCGCTGACGGAGGTCGAGCCCACGGGCCAGGACTTCGGCAAGTGCAGTTCGTTCGCCGTCGTCACCACGCACAATGTGACCGCGAACGTGTCGAAGAGAGGCGTCGCGAAGTCGGGCACCGGGTTCAATACGACTGCTGCCAGTCTCAAGCGGGCGTCGGGGATCACGGTCAGCCTGACGCCGATCGAAGGCAAGAATCTCGCGGGTGACGGACGGTCCTTCACCACCGCGAGGAGCAACGACCCGACGACGGCGATCGACGAGCGCACGGACCACGACTTCGGCACCATGGCGGCCGGCTCCTACGAGCTCGGTCTTCCCGACGGATGGATGGGGATGGCGGCCGACATGAGGGCAGCGGTCGCGCTCAACCCGCTTGCAAGCGACCTCGACATCAAGGTCACGCCGTCGACCGCTACCGTCTACGGCTTCGTTCGGAGCACGGATGGCTTCGGCCTCGAGAACGTGACCGTGACCGTGAACGGTGAGTCGGCCACGACCGACGACCTGGGCCGCTACATCGTGCCCGGCATCACCGCCATGAGGGGCCAGCTCTTCGTGAATACCGCGAGGGCGGGATTCCCGGCGACCTGGGCCGATTCCACCAACAACCCGCGCTACCACGACGCCGCCAACCCGCACGACAACCCCGTGCCCGGGTTCACCGCGAACACGGTGACGCGATACGACTTCACCCTCCATGGCGCGAACAACACCGTCACGATCAGCGGCGTGGTCACGGAAAGCGGCACCGGCGCAGGGATCAAGGGCGTGCAGATCCGGGTGGACGGTGCGGCCCCGCTCAACGCGTCGGGGTCCCCGAGGAGGCTCCTGACGGGGGACGACGGTTCCTACATGGCGGTTGTCGAAGCCCAGCCATTTGACGACCCACTCGTCAACGTGAGCGCGAGCAGGTCCGGCTGGCACTTCCTGCCCACGAGCTTCCCCGTTCCCGCCATCGCCGGCTCGAGCGGCACAGCCAACTTCGAAGGCCGCAGGGCCGCCGAGATTACCGGCATGGTGACTGCGCCGGGTGGCGGACCCATGCGCGACGTTACGGTCACGGCTTGGGCAGACGCGGCCATGACGGATTCCGTGTATGCCTTCACAACCTCGGAGACCGGGACCTTCAGCGTCTTCGTGCCCACCCTTAGCGGCACCGTCTACCTCGACGCCAAGCCTCGCAGCAACTATGGGCCCTCCAGCCCGAGCTTCCTGAGGTTGAGGGACGCCGAGAGGTATGTCTGGTTCGATGCCCCCGATACCAGACCCGGTGGTGCGATCGCGGTGATCCCCGGCCAGCCCTTGAGTTTCGGCACCTTCACGGGGAATAGCGTCCAGCCTCGAATCACGAGGGTCCAGCGGGTGGCGATAGCGGACTACTATGAAGGCGAGGTCACGGCCAGCGCCATTGTGCCGAACGCCGCCACCCGTGGCTTCACTCTCCTCGGCGGGGAGCCTACGGATACGGTCAGGGTGACGTGGCAGTACGAGACCAGAAACGCTACCGGCGCGTACTCCGCCGCAGTTGGTGCTACCGTCGAGTTGACGACCGGGACCGGCACCAGCCTTGCTGCGCCCACCGGCACGCCTAACACCCCGGACGCCGACGCCCGGCCGGCGACCGCGACCGACGGCACCTCCGTAACGCACACGCGGACGACCACCTACATCCTTTCCGACGCCGGTGACGCCCCGGACTACGGTGACATCAACGTCAGGATCGGAAACACCGTGGTTGGTGCGGACGGAACAGCAGCCGCAGCCATCGCCAACAGTGCCCCCAGGGCGCTTGCCGGTGTGAATGTGGATGTCAGGAGCCTCGCGGTGACACGCAGCGGCACCTCGATCACAGCTACCTGGCGTGGAGAGGGCAGCCCGCGGTTGGAGCAGCGAATCGCGCTGCGTGTCAGCGTCAACGGCGCCCCGAGATGGGTCATCTTTGAGGGCACCAGCCCGGCGGTCGCGGAACCTGCCGAAGCGAGGGCCACCAACACAGCCACCGACACGGGCGCCAACTGGGGCAGGTGGAGTTGGACGTTTGACCTCAGCACTGGCGCTGCCGATTGGCCTGACGCCGGCGGAGGCGCCACCTACACCCTAACCGCGACCGACCTGCAGGGAGCGGACATGCTTCGCGTCGATACCAGGACGGATCCGGCGGGCACGTGGAAGACGGATCACGGCTCGGCAACGATTCCATAACCAAACCCTCCAACCCCATCAGCCTGACTGATGGCAGCAGCAACCCCCCGTCCGGTTCGCCGGGCGGGGGGTCGCTCCGTATTCAGCAATGGCAACAACAACCGGCTCCGGGCGGCCCGCCGAACGATACCCGAGCTCGTCGTGGACCCGGGGCCGAGTCATCCCGCGGATATGGAACGACGGAGCGACGGTGTCCCGAACGACCGCACACGGATTCGCGTCCCGTTGTTGGCCATCTGCGCGATCGCGGTGTGGGGGTCGTCGGGGTGCGGCGACGATGCCACGCGCCCTCCGCCCGACACGCTTCGCGTGGCCAGCGTGACGGTCACGCCCGCGGCCGCGTCGCTCACGACGCCGGACCAGACCGTGCAACTGAACGCGCTCGTGCGCGACGGCAACGGGCGGGCGATGTCCGGGGTGGCGGTGATCTGGACGAGCGTGCGCCCCGAGGTCGCCAGGGTCGGCGCGTCGGGGCTGGTCGCGGCGGCCGGCAACGGGACGACCACGATCGCGGCGACGGTCGGCGCGGTCGCGGGCACGGCGACGGTGACGGTGGCGGTGGAGCATGGGGACCGGGCGGCGCTGGCCGCGCTCCACGCGGCGACGGACGGGCCGAACTGGGCCGACGACGAGAACTGGCTGGGCGACGGACCGCTGGGCGAGTGGCGCGGGGTGGAGACGGACGCCTTCGGCCGGATCGTGCGCCTGGATCTCGGCGGCCGCCAGGACGGGGAGACCGGCGAGTGGGTGTCGCACGGCCTGCGGGGCCCGCTCCCGCCGGAACTCGGGAGTCTCACGGGCCTGACGTCACTGAACCTGCGGGCCAACGCGCTGGCGGGTCCGATTCCGCCGCAACTGGGGAATCTCGCCCGTCTGGAGGAGCTGTGGCTCGACGGCAACCAGCTCGAGGGTCCGATCCCACCGGAACTGGGGCGTCTCGCGGGCCTGATGTCGCTGAGCCTGAGCGGGAACGCGCTCGACGGCCCGGTCCCTCCGGAGTTGGGCGCCCTCGCCGATCTCGAGGGGCTGTGGCTCGACGCCAACCGGCTCGAGGGTCCGATCCCACCGGAGCTGGGGCGTCTCGCGCATCTGAGGGGGCTGTCGCTGAGCGGCAACGCGCTCGACGGTCCGGTCCCCGTGGAGCTGGGCGGTCTCAGGCGCCTGGAGTTCCTGCACCTCGATGGCAACGCACTGACGGGCGCGCTCCCGCGGAGCCTCGTGCGGATCGACGGGCTCGTGCGGTTCCGTTTCGAGCGGAACGACGGTCTCTGCGCGCCGGGCACCGCCGAGTTCATGGCCTGGCTGGACGGGATCGGGGAGCTTGGGAGAGGCCCGTTCTGCAACGAGACGGACCGGGCGGCGCTGGCCGCGCTGCACGCGGCGGCGGGCGGCGAGAACTGGACCGACTCGGAGGGCTGGCTGGGCGGTGTGGCGCTCGCGGGGTGGCACGGAGTCGAGACCGACTCGCTGGGCCGCGTCGCGACCCTCGACCTGGCCGGCAACGGACTCGCGGGGCGGCTCCCGGCGGGTCTGGGCGACCTGGCGGCGATGACGGCGCTGCGCGTCGGCGACAACGCGCTGTCCGGACGGCTGCCGCGCACCTTGCTAGATCTGCCGCTGGGCGAGCTGGACTACTCCGGCACGGAGTTGTGCGCGCCGGCGGACGAGACGTTCCGGACGTGGCTGGGCGCCATCGCCCTGCTGTGGGGCACCGGAACCGAGTGCGCGTCCGCCACGGACCGGGAAATCCTCGAGATGCTCCACGACGCGACGGGCGGGCGCGACTGGATCGACGCGAGGAACTGGCTCACCGACGCGCCGCTTGGCGAGTGGCGCGGGGTCGAGGTGGACGACCAGGGCAGCGTTATCGAACTGCGGCTTTGGGACAACGGGCTGGTGGGTCGGCTGCCGCCCGAGCTCGGCGCTCTGGTCCACTTGGAGTACCTGCGCTTGAGCGACAACGGTCTCACGGGCGCGATTCCGCCGGAGCTCGGCGGCCTGTCCGGCCTCACGCACCTGGTGCTCGACGGCAACGCGCTCTCCGGCCCAATTCCGCCGGAGCTCGGCGGCCTCCCGGCGCTGGAGGAGCTGCGGGTCGAGAACAACGACCTGTCGGGCCCGCTGTCGCCGGAACTCGGCGGCCTCGCGAGCCTGCGCGGGCTGGGCCTCACGGGCAACCCCCGGCTGTCGGGCCCCCTCCCCGTCGAACTGACGTCGCTCGGTCGGCTCGAGCGGCTCCTGACCGGTGGCACAGGGCTGTGCGCGCCCGCGGACCCCGCCTTTGCGGCCTGGCTCGACCGGGTCCACACGCGCCGCGTCGTCCCCTGCGCCGAGCGGGAGGCGCCGGCGGCGTACCTGGTGCAGGCGGTGCAGTCGCGCGCCTTCCCGGTCCCGCTGGTCGCAGGCGCGCGGGCGCTGCTGCGCGTGTTCCCGACGGCGGCGCGGGCCGCGGGCGCCGGCGTTCCGGCGGTCCGGGCCCGGTTCTTCGTCGATGGACGGGAGACGCACGTGGAGGACGTTCCGGGCAAGTCCGGAGCGATCCCGGCCAGAGTCGACGAGGGCTCCCTCGCCACGTCGGTCGGGGCCGAGATTCCGGGGAGCGTGGTGCAACCCGGTCTCGAGATGGTCGTCGAGGTCGACCCGGACGGGACGCTGGACCCGGCGCTGGGCGTCGCCCGGCGGATCCCTGCGACCGGGCGGCTTGCGGTCGACGTGCGGGCTCTGCCGCCGCTCGAGTTGACGGTCGTTCCGTTCCTGTGGGCGCAGGCGCCGGACTCCTCGATCCTGGACGCGGTCCGGGGGATGGCGGCGGACCCGGAGGGCCACGCGCTGCTCGCCGACGCGCGTGCGCTGCTCCCGCTGCGCGCGCTCGATGTGACGGCGCACGAGCCCGTGCTGAGTTCAAGCAACGACGCCCGCCGCCTGCTGGAGGAGACGGAGGCGATCCGCGCGCTGGAGGGCGGGGGCGGCCACTACCTGGGCACGATGGCGGGCCCGGTGACGGGGCCATCCGGGACGGCGTTCCTCCCCGGCCGGGCGGGCTTCTCGATCCCGCGCCCGGGCACCGTCGCGCACGAGCTCGGCCACAATCTGGGTCTCCGCCACGCCCCGTGCGGCGGCGCGGGCGATCCGGACCCGTCGTTTCCCCACCCGGACGGATCGGCGGGGGCCTGGGGCTACGACTTCGCGCGCGGCGCACTGGTGCGTCCCACGACGCCGGACCTGATGTCGTACTGCGGCCCTCCCGACGGGATCAGCGACTACCACTTCGCCAACGCGCTCCGCTACCGGCTGTTCGAGGCGCGCGAATCCGCGGCTCCGGCTGCCGTTTCCGCAACGTCGCTCCTGATGTGGGGCGGCGCGGACCCCGACGGCGCGCCGTTCCTCAACCCGGCCTTCATCGTGGAAGCGCCGCCGGCGCTCCCGGACTCGGCGGGCGCGTACACGTTGACGGGCCGGACTGCTGGCGGGACGGAGCTCTTCTCGATCCGCTTCGCGATGCCCCGCGCGGCCGACGGCGACGGCGGCTCGGGCTTCGCGTTCGTCCTGCCGGCGGAGCCTGGCTGGGCGGGCGAACTCGCCGGCATCACGCTCGCCGGCCCCGGCGGAACGTTCGCTCTGAACGACGACAGCGACCTCCCGACGGCCATCCTGCGCGACCCGCGCACCGGCCGGGTGCGGGGCATTCTGCGCCAGGTGCCGCCCTCGGGCCGGGTCGCCATGGACGCGGCGGAGCGGTCCGCGGCGGAACCGGAGTTCGAGGTCCTTTTCAGCCGCGGGATGCCCGACGCGGCGGCGTGGTGGCGATGACGGCGCCACGGGGGGCCGGGGCGAAGGTTCGCCAACCCATCGCGATGGATTTCACACACAGACGCGTCCACGTCATTCCCACCGCGCGGAAGGAGGCAGCAGGATGACTCGGAACAGACTGGGCCCGCTGGCCCGCTTCCTCATGGTTGCCACCGGGGTGGCCTGCTCGATTCCGTGCGTTCCCGCGCCAGCCGCGGCTGCGCTTCCGGTTCAGAACAACGTCACCACCTCACCGCAGAATCTGACGGCGGTCGCCGGGCTCACCAGCATCAACCTCGTCTGGGGCCCACCGACCGCGACGGGCGGGAACACGATCACCGGTTACCAGGTGGAGGTGTCGGCGACTGGCGCCGCCCCGTGGACGCTGCTGACGACCACGAGCGCCACCGCGTTCGGGTATCAGGATCCGGGTCTCCCGGCAGGCGTCACCCGCTACTACCGGGTCAGGGCGGTGTACGACACCACCCCACCCTCCTTCGGGACCTGGGCGTACGCGAACGCCACCACGGTGGCAGAGGGCGTACCCGGAGCACCCCTCTACCTGACGGCGAAGCACGACGGCCCGTCGGTCATCGACCTCGCCTGGGACGAGCCGTTCTCGCCCGGCGCGACCGCGATCATCGACTACCAGGTCGAAACGTCGGCGACTGGCGGCGTTCCGTGGACGCTGCTGACGACCACAGGCCAGACCTCGTTCCGCCACACGAGTCTTGCCGCGGGCGACATCCATCACTACCGGGTCAGGGCAAGGAACGCGAACGGCCCCGGGCCCTGGACGTCCCCGGTGAGCGCCACCACGGCAGAAGGAACGCCCCCGGGGCCGCCCCGTGACCTGAACGCGACCGCCGTCGGTTCCTCGGCGATCGAGCTGAGCTGGTGGGCCCCGCTGAGTCCCGGCAGCAGCGAGATCATCGGGTATCGGATAGAGGGGTCGAGCACGCGAACCGGCGGGTGGGAGGATATCGAGGCCAACACGGGCGAGACGCGCACCACCTACGAGGACACGGGCCTCGCGCCGAACACGACGCGCTACTACCGGGTCTCGGCGATCAACTCCTTCGGCACGGGCCCCCCCTCGAACATCGAGGGCGACATCACCCCGCTGCGCGTGCCGGACGCGCCCGGGTATTTGACGGCCGAGCCCCTGGGGATGTCGGCCATCGAGTTGGACTGGCGGGCGCCATCGCCCAGCGGGACGGCCGCGGTGGACGGCTACCGGATCGAGTGGTCGAGTTCGAGAACCGGCAGATGGCGGATTCTTGTGGCCGACACGCGTTCGACGACGACGAGGTACACCGACGACAACGGCCTGTCGCCTGGCACCAGGCGCTACTACCGGGTTGCGGCGATCAGCGTGGCGGGCATGAGCGACTGGTCGAACGTCGCCGACGCGACCACCGACGATCTCACCGTTCCGGGCGCGCCCAGAAGCCTCACGGTGAGCCCGAACGGCCTCAGGGGAAGCACCGAACTCCGGCTCACCTGGACGGCTCCGGCCTCGACCGGGGGCAGTCCGATCACGGGCTACCGCATCGAGAGGGCCGCCACCCGCGGCGGCCCCTGGATCATCCACGAGGCCAGCACCGGCAGCGCCAACACCACCTACCTGCACCCCGATCTCGCCCCCAACACGACCCGGTTCTATCGGGTGCGCGCGCTCAACGCCCAGGGGCACGGGGACCCCTCGAACGTGGCCGAGGGCACTACCAACGCCGCACGGCCCGGCCAGCCCCGGAACCTGCGCGCGCGGGCGGCGGGACCCACCAGCATCACGCTCACGTGGGAGGCGCCGGCCAGCGACGGCGGGGAGCGGATCACCGGCTACACGATTCGGATGCGCGGCCCCAACGACGGCACCTGGATCACGATCCCGCGCAACACGGGTCCGCAGGAAACCACCTTCACGCACACGGACCTCCAGCCGGCCAGCGCCTACCGGTACCAGGTGGCGGCGATCAACCGCGTGGGAACCGGCCAGTGGTCGTTTGAGACGAGCACGAGCACGTACCCCGACACTCCCGGCGCCCCGACCGGGCTGACGGCCCGGGAGGTGGGCACCTCGCGCATCGATCTGTCGTGGAGCGCGCCCCGCAACACCGGCGGCGCCCCCATCCTCGGCTACCGAATCGAAGCTTCGAGCGACGGGGGCAGGACCTGGAACATCATCGTCCGCCGCAACACCAACTCGAGAGGAACGACCGCCTCCGACGTGAACAACCTCGAGCCCGCGACCACGCGGCACTACCGGGTTGCCGCCATCAACACCGCGGGGACCGGGCCTTTCTCGAACACCGCGCACGCGACCACCGAAGCCACCGTGCCGGGCGCGCCCCGGAGTCTCGACGCGGAAGCCGACGGAACCTCGCGGATCGAGCTCTCCTGGCGAGAGCCCACGAGCAACGGGGGCTCTCGCATCACCGGCTACCGCATCGAGGTGTCCGAAGATGGCGGCGTCCGCTGGGATGACCTCGTGGCCAACTCGCACAACACGCGCACGACCCACGTGCACCCGGGACTGGAGCCGGCCACCAGGCGCCACTACAGGGTCTCGGCGATCAACCGGATCGGCGTGGGCCGGGCGTCGCGGGTAGCGAGCGCCATTACCGACGCGACCGTGCCCGACGCGCCCACCGGGCTGACGGCAACCGCGGTCACGTCCACGCAGATCGACCTGTTCTGGCTCGCGCCCGCATACAATGGCGGTGCGCCCGTCACCGGCTACCGCATCGAGGTCTCGGAGAACGGCACCGCGTGGACGGATCTGAGGACCAACACCCAGTCCAGGGCCACCGCGTTCCAGCACACCGGCCTGATGCCGGGGAGCACGCGCCACTACCGCGTCTCGGCGATCAACCGGGTGGGCCCCGGCGCGCCGTCGGATACCGCTTCGGCAGCCACGGACGACCCCATCGGGCGCGCGGGACGGCTCAACACGCGCGTCCTGCCGCACGTGGCGTCGGCGATGATGTCGAGCACCGTCTCGGCGATCGCCCGCCGCGTGGATGCAGTGGCCAGCGGGATGGGGATGGCGCGGCGCGTCGAGACGAACGGGCTCTCGTCGATGGCCGCGAGCCTGTCGGCGCCGGACGCTGGCGGTCTCGGTCTCGCGCAGGGCGACCAGGCCGGCCTCGCCGCCCTCTTCGGCGGCACCTCCTTTACGATGCCCCTCGGCACCTCCGACGCGCAGCAGCAGTCCGCCACGGCCACGCAGCTCGCGGGTTGGGGCGCGGGCGAGTACCACCACCTCGGCGAACCGGGCCAGAGCGCCCTCGACTGGAAGGGCAACATGGTGAGCGCCCACGCCGGCATCGACACGCGCGTGGGGCCGGACATCCTGGCGGGTGTCGCGGGCTCGTACTCCTCGGGCAGCTTCGACTTCACCGACAAGACCGGCGCCAGTCCGGTGAGGGGCACCTACGGCGCCACCATGGCCAGCGTGCATCCCTACATGGCGTGGTTCTCAGGCGGGAGCGGCGCCTCGGTGTGGGGTTCGGCCGGGCTCGGCCGGGGCGACATCGAGGTCGACGACGAGCGCGAAGGGTTCCGCACTACCTCAGCGAGTCTGTTGACGGGGGCTGGGGGTGCCAGCTACACGCTGCTCACGCGTGGCGTGGGTGGCGTGCGAATCAAGGCCGAGGGCTGGTACGGCGAGGTCACGGTCGACGGCGGCGGACAGATCGAGGAAGTGACGCTCGAGATGCGGCGCGGCAAGCTCGCCCTGGAGCTGACGCAGGGCTTCCGCACCGGCACCGGGAACGAGCTGGCGTTCGTGCTCGAGGGCGGGACGCGCTACGACGACGGCGACGGCATAAACGGCGCCAGCGCGGAAGTCGGCGGCGGGCTGCGCTACACGAACCCGGGATTGGGGCTGACCGCGGAGGGCCGCGGCCGGTTCGTGATCTCGGCGCGCGCCGGCTACGAGGAATGGGGCATGGGCGGCACGCTCATGTTCGACCCGGCGACCCCAGGCCAGGGCCTCTCGATCCGGGTGGCGCCGTCGTACGGCGACCACCTGAGCGGGATCAACCAGCTGTGGGAGCGCGGGGTGCACGACGCGGTGGGCGGCCACGGCATGGGCATGGGTCCCAACGTGGACGGTGAGATCGCATACGGCATCGCCGGCTTCCAGGGGACGCCCTACAGCGGCTTCTACCTGGCGGACAGCGGCATGCGCGCTTTCTCGAGCGGCGTGCGCTACGGCCTCGGGTCAGGGCTCGGGCTGCGCCTTGAGGGCACGCGGCGCGAGAGTGGGCTCGGCGGAGCGCGACACACCGTCGGCATCCGCGGGAGGATCAAGTTGTGGTAGGGACGGGGGGATCGTCCTGGAGAGCGGCGGAAGGCGCTGCTATGAACGCCGTGGCGGGCCTCACCTCGCGTGCGCGAAAGGGGGGGTCACGATGGCGGCCGGCAAAGACCGACTGCGTCTCCACAACGTTGGGGACGCCCTCTATTGGACGGTAGGCTCAAGGGCAAAGGAATCATCACGGGAGGGAAGTGATGGCGGCATCTCGCACGGGCGGGAGCACCAGTTTCCGCGTCATGTCTGTGAGAGAGGGTGATGTCAGGTTGGTCGTGATCGCGGCGTTCCCATGGGCAACTGATCGCCCGCACTTGCCAGACCTCCAGCAAGAGTTGGGCGCGCTGGAGCAGGCGGCGCGCGCCGTGGCCCGTGAATTCGACAAGCGAGCGACAGAATGAGCAACCCGAAATACAGGTTCATCGCGCTTGTACTGGAGCGCCACCGCTACCACAAATCACGGAAAAAGAAGGAGAAGTCAAAGATCAAGCGGCTGTTGGAGCAGCAAACGGGCTACTCTCGGGCGACGATCACCAGGTTGATCCGCCAGCACCGCGAGACGGGTAAGATCATCGACCGGAGGGTTGAGTAGATCCCGTACGCGATCAGCCGCGCTTCCAAGCCATCGAAGCGCTTGTCCATCGCGTCGAAGCGCTCCGTGAACGGGCCGGAGCTTCCTCTAATCCCACCCAAACCGGTAGTGCGTCTCCAGGAAGAACCTGAGCGACCGCGCCAGAGCGCCCGCGAATCGCCGGCGATTCTCCTCGGTATCCCGGATCCCCGGGCCATGGAGTTCGATCTGCACGCCGTCGATGACGCCTCCATCCAGTGACCCGTGGCGGCGTGTGCTGTAGCCTCCGCTGAAGAAGGGCTCCCCATGCGGATCGGGAATCAGCGGGCTGGGCACCGTCGTGACCCGCTCGTCGAACAGCAGAGCGCCCAGGCTCTCGGGTCCCCGCACGATGTCGGCGAAGGAGAGGTCGACCCGGCGGGCGAGCGAACGGATGCTCGACTGCTCCGGAAAGCGCGGCGCGTTCAACTGGGCGTCGGAGCGGCTCAGGTCGCTCCCGGTGAGGAGGTATCCCAGCTCGACCCGCGGGGTGGGGTGCGAATGGCCGTGCAGGTCCACGTAGAATCCGCGGCCGTGGTCTTCCGCGACCCGGTCGCGCGCGATCGCGATGAAGCGGTGGTATTCGCGCCAGGCCTGCTCCGCGAACTCGCTCCCCTGGGCCGCCTCCACGATCTCCCGGTTGGGGTCGAGGCGCGTGCGCCGGAGCCGGCTGATCACGATGTGCGGCTGGCCGCCCCCGAAATGGGCGATGATCGAGTCGCGGACCGCGCGGGTCGTTTCCTGCGTCCACGAGTCCCGCCCGAGGGTTCCGTACGTGCGGCGTGGAATCTCGTCGGGCTCCTCGCCGCCCCCGTGCCCCGCGCTCACCACCAAGGGCAGGTCGCCGGCGATGTACTCGACGTACCGGTTGCGCCCGAAGTAGGTCCGGCCGGGGATGTACTCGGCGACGGGCTGGGAGATGTAGACTTCCAGTGTGGCCGTGCCGGACGCGTCTCCCGCCGTGGCCCGAACTTCGGTGCCGCCCGTCGCGACGGCGGTGGCCTGCCCATTGGCGTCGATGGTCGCGACGGAGGGATCGGCGACCGACCAGGCGACCTCCGCCCCGGCGATGGCCGCGCCTCGCGCATCGGTCACCCGGGCTTCGAAGCGAATGGTCGAGCCCCGCTCAAGCAGCAGCTTCTGTTGCGGCGAAACGGCGACGTAGGCGGGAGGCGAGGGCGAGGTGCCGCCGTCGCATGCCAGGACGGCGAGCAATATCGCGGAAAGCCATGTGCGCATTTAGCTTCTCCGGGTCCTCTCCCGCGAACTTCCCCTGAATAGTGATCGCCTTCGGCATCGACGATCAAGGGCAGGAGGCCAGTGCCCGCGCCGGAGCCGGGACGCGAGGAGAACCGCTGAAGAGAACGACATGATCTGCACCGAGGCGCTCAGCAAGGAATTCCGGACTCGCGGGGCCAGGCGGGTGCAGGCGGTGGATCGTCTGGACCTGAGCTGCGACCCGGGCGAGATCTACGCGCTCCTAGGACCCAACGGGGCGGGGAAGACCACGGTGCTGCGCATTCTGAGCACCCTCATGGACCCGACCTCGGGCGAAGCCTGGGTGCGGGGACACTCGGTGCGCACGGAGAAGGCGGCCATCCGCGCCCTGATCGGCTTCGTCTCGTACGAGACCCGCGTGTACGAGCGCCTCACGCCGCGCGAGATCGGCCACTTCTTCGGCCGCCTCAACGACATGGCCCCGGCCGCCATCGAAGAAAACCTCGCGTACATCTTCGATCTGCTGGACATGACGGAGTTCGCCGACGAGCGCACCGATACGTTCTCGACCGGCATGAAGCAGAAGACCGTGCTAATGCGCGCGCTGGTGACCAACCCGCTGATCCTCATCTGGGACGAGCCCACCTCTGGGCTCGACGTCCTCACAGCCAAGCGTGTGATCGACTACATACGCCTGCTGAAGGGGGAGGGGAAGACGGTCCTGTTCTCGACCCACATCCTGTGGGAAGCGGAGAAGCTCGCCGACCGCATCGGCATCATCCACAAGGGAAGGCTCAGGTCCGAAGGGACCCTGCAGTCGCTGAGGGCCCGCACCGGGCTCGGGGACCTCGAGGACATCTTCTTTTCCCTCGTCGGGGCCGACGGGGAATCGAGCGGCCCATGATCCGCAAGGCGCTGCTGATCTACGGCAAGGAGATGCGGGTCCTGAGGCGGGACTTCCGGCTCATCGGAGGGATGGTGGCGAGCGCGCTCGTCTTCTTCCCCCTGCTGATGGGGCTGGCCAGCAACCTCGATCGGCTCGGCGGCGACGACTCCGGGCCGGTCCCCGTGGTCGCCCCGGGTGGCGACGATGTCCTGCGCCGGCTGCTCGACGCCAATCCGCTGGTGCGCGTCGCGACGCTGGAAGAAGTGGCGGAGGGCGGCGAAGCCCACGTGACCGTGCTGCGGGAAGGGACCGCGTACCGGATCCGGGCGGCATCCGCCGAGAACGCGGTCTGGGCCGCGGCGGTGTCGCTGCGCCGGGATCTGCAGGCGGTTCAGCAGCGGGCCGTCGAGGACAGGCTGGCCGAGCGGGGCCTGCGCATGCGTGATCTGCGTCCGTTCGAAGTCGTGCTGATCGATACCTCGGGCGGCATCGGGGGAGCGCTCAGCCTCCTGATCCCCTACATGGCGGTGATCCTGCTGGTCACCAACGCGGCGCGCGCGCTCTACGTCGCGGTCGGGGAGAAGGAAAAGAACACCCTGGCGGCGCTGCTGGTGTCGACGGTTCCGCGTCCCGCGATCGTGATCGGCAAGAGCCTGGCCATCATGACGTTCGCGGTGGCGGCGTCGCTCCTGCTCATCGTCGGGATGATGATGGCGGCCCGCTTGGGGCTCGCGCCGGAGGACTTCGCGGGGCCGGGCGAACTGTCGCTGGCTCCTGCGCAGGTCGCGGCGCTGGCCGTGAACCTGGCCGCGCTTGCCCTTTTGGTGTCCGCCCTGGTCATGGTGATCGGCACCTGGGCGCGCTCGCAGCGCGAGGCGGGGATGTACACTGCCCCGCTGGTTTTTCTGTCCGTCTTCCTGGCCATCTTCGCTCTCGCGCCGGCCTCGTTCGGAGCAGCGGTGTATGCGGTGCCCATCCTCGGCAACGCGCTGGCGATGCGGGAGGCCATACAGGGGCAGGTCGACTGGCTGGCGCTGGCGCTGCTGGCCGGCGTGAACGCCCTGGGCTTCGCGCTGCTGACCTGGTGCTCGATCCGCCTCTACGGGCGCGAGTCGGTGCTCTTCCGGGTGTAGGCCGGGTCTTCCCGGATTCAGGCTACGCCTTCCACTCCTCCAGGAGCTGCCGGTCGCGCTCCAGGTTGAGTTGAAGCTGGTTGCGGCGGTCCTCGGAAAGCGTCCTGAACCATTCCAGCGTGTCGAGGGCGGTGACCGCGATGGGGCGGAACTTGAGCCCGCTGGCGACGGCCCTGTGGGACCTGACGCGCGAGATTCCGCGGACGGCGCCCTCCGTGGGCGGATACCAGAGCGGGAACCGCGCCTGCCGGTCGGCGAGGAATGGCTCGTCGATCCAGGTGAAGGACAGCGGAGTGCTCGTGATCGCGCGGATCCCGTAGATGAACTCGGCCATCGAGGTCGGGGCGAGGGTCGGGCCGGCGGCGTTGAAGGTGCCGCCGATGTCGCGCTCCAGGCACAGGATCATGAACTCGGCCAGATCGCGCACATCGATGTACTGGACCGGTGTGTCCCGGCTCCCCGGTGCGATGATCTCACCGCCGTGGTCGATGCGCACGGGCCAGTAGGTGAAGCGGTCGGTGGTGTCGCCGGGCCCCGCGACGACATGCAGCCGCACCACGGTGCCGCGTTCCCGGTAGGTGTCGGTGACCGCGTTCTCGCACAGGATCTTGAGCGGTCCGTAGTAGCGGTCGACGTCTTCGCTTTCCGGGTCCTCGATGGGGAGGAGCTCCGAGTCCTCGGTGAGCTCGTCCTGGTCGAAGCTGTACACCGATCCGGTCGAGGTGAAGAGGTATCGGCCCACCGAGTCGCGCAGGAGCGCCGCCGAGTCGCGCACGTGGCGGGGCACGTAGCCGCTGTTGTCGATCACCGCATCCCAGGTGCGGCCCTCAAGGGCGCCGAGCTGGCCGTCTCGGTCGCCGATCAGCGTCTCCACGCCGGGAAAGAGGTCCGGGGCGGTGCGTCCCCGGTTGAAGATGCTGACCTGGTGGCCCCGGTACATGGCGTACCGCACCTGGTGCGGGCCGATGAACCCGGTGCCGCCCAGGATGAGGATGCTGAGGGGGCGCGGTGACGGTTCGGGGGCCGCGGGCGCCGGGAGGGCCCGGGTCGGATCGGCCGGTCCCGGGGAGGCGGCCAGGGCGCGGGCGGGTCCAAATGCGGAGGGTCCGAGTGTCGCGGCGCCAGCAGCGGCGGCGGACGTGGCCAGGAAGCGGCGGCGAGAGTGCGTCATGTCAATAGCTCCTAGCGGATCCCCGGTGACGCGAGCAGGGCGGTCGCGCGGCGGTTCGATTCGGTGATGGCCTCCATCAGCCGGTTCCGCTCGCGCACCAGCGTGGCCATGGCGAGGCGGTAGCGCTCGCTGCCGGGCGCCGCTTCGGCGAGGGTCCGCGTCGGGGCGAGGCCGGGAAGCGGGCCGGGGACCGCGCCCGCGTCCGGGTGGTGCGGGGTGAGCGGGACGTAGAGTACCCGGTGCAGCGGCCGCAGCACGTCCACGAGCGCCATGTCGAGCTGGGGTGAGCCGGTCGCGCGGGGGAGCGCGGCCTCCAGCCGGCCCGCCAGCGCGAGAAGTTCGCCCTGGGCCTCGGAGGCCTGTGAGAGATCGAACTGACCGCTGCCCAATTCGGAGCGGGCGGCGATGGCGGCGCCCAGAGCCTCGACCTGGCCCACCAGGTCCACCGGCAGCACTTCACGGCCGAGCAGCGCCGAGAGCGCGATCGCGTACAGGTAGGTGTCGCCCTCCAGGATGTCGAAGTCGATCTTGTCGAACGTGTCCTCGGGGGTATGCCACCACCAATATCCGCCGTCCTCTTCCGCGCGGTTGCGGTAGAGCTGCAGGAGCGGCAGGCCGACTCCGTTGAACGACTGGTCGGAGTTTCGTCCCGGCCGGGTCGGCTGGATGTTGGCGTCCACGCCGCGCTGCATGGCGAAGCGCGCGACCTCGGCCAGCGAGGCAGTCGTCGCGGCTGCGAAGAGGCGCGCGCCCATCTGTCCGATCCCGTCCACGTTCACGTGCGCTACCGCGCGTGAGCGCAGCTCGTCGAAGAAGTGGTCGGCGAACCAGGTCGACCCGCCATAGCGCGCGTTCGAGTGCCCGGGCCACCAGGCCACCACCAGGCCGCGCCGCATGCGTTCGCGCTCAGCGTGGAAAGCGAGGGCCAGGTCGAGCATGGCCGCGTTCGACGCGCCCTCGTCAGTCGCCGCGTAGTGCCATCCGTCGATGTGCCCGCCGAAGAGGACGTAGGGGCTCTCCGGCTCGGGTCCGGGGATGCGGGCGATGGCGAGCCGAAGCTCCTTCCACCCGGCGTCGGCGCGCGCCGAAAGTTCGACCTCGAGCGGTCCGCGGGCGAGCAGCGCCCGAAGCCGCTCTCCGGCGCTGCGCGCGATGTGCGCGACGGGCATGTCGGGCAGGCGGTGGTAGTTGAGCAGCGAAGGGGTGCCCCAGGTGGAGGTGACGATGAGGTCGTTCACCCGCTCTTCGGGGTGCGCGAAGATGACCCCGACGGCGCCCAGCCGGTCCAGAATGATGACCGGCAGGTTTCTCGGCTGCCCGTCCACCAGCACGATGGCTCCTGCCACGTCGGGAAGGGCGCTTGCGCCGGCTCCGCCCATTCCTTCCCCGGCGAGCACGATGCGCTCGCCCGTGCCGACCTCAACGGGAGGCAGATTGGCAAGCGGACCGAGGTCGACCAGCGGGGCGCGCAGCGAGCCCACCGTGGCGGAGAACGACGACGTGATGGCGCTGAATGTGGGGCCGTCGGGCACGGACACCGATGCCGAGATCGGATCGGACACATAGGTCTCGAACGCGTGCACTTCCACCGGCACGCCGGCAGCCTCGAGCGTCGCGACGACGTAGTCGATCGCAGCGTTCTCCCCCTCGCTCCCGGAGAGGCGGTCGTGCTCCACGATCGCGCGCGCGTGGGGCTCGAGCGATGCCGCGGAAATGTGCGTGCGCACCGCGGCTGCCAGCAGATCCGCGTTCATGTCCGCCTGCATGCCCGACCGCTCGCCGGGCCCGCAGGTGGTCGTCAGCCATGGCGCGAGCGCCAGCGCGATGAGGGCAACACGGTGTACGGATCGAGGCATGGGGCGTTCCTCCGGGACCATTGGGGCAACGCCATGGATGATGGAACAGCGTCCCGGGCGACGCCAGCCTGTGGGCGGTTCGGCGGGTGCGATCAGCTGTCCCCGGACCCGGACCTCGAACGCTGGCCCAGGAAGGCTCGTTCTTCCAGGAAGCGAACCCGCGTGTCCACTTGGCGAAAACCGTCCCGCACGTCCCCTCGGGGGGCGCCGAGATCCTCTCGCATCTCGGTCCTGAAGGCACTGAGGTCCTCTCGCACCTCGGTCCTGAGGGCGCCGATGTCCTCTCGCACCTCGGTCCTGAGGGCGCCGATGTCCTCTCGCACCTCGTCCCTGAGGGCGCCGATGTCCTCCCGCACCTCGGTCCTGACGGTAGCGATGTCGTTCTTCAGTTCGGTCCTGACGGTAGCGATGTCGTTCTTCAGTTCGGTCCTGAGGGTGCCAATGTCGTCCTTTAGCTCAGTCCGGAGCGCCGCCGTCTCGCTCCTGAACTCGGTTCTCAGCACGCCCATGCCGTCGGTCATCTCAACCCGCAACGTCTCCAGGCCCGCCTTGGTGTCGGTCTTGAGCGAAGCGACGCTGGCCCGCAACACGCCGGCGATGCGCAACTGGAGGCCGGCCAGCGCTATGCCGACCGTCAGGATTGCGATCAGGTCAGTGCTCACGGGCCTACCCCGCCGACGAGGCTTTCCCACCGCATATCTTCGGCCCAGGTTGAGGTTTACCGGCCACCGCACAATCATCGATTGTCTGCGGGCCAGTGAACGCCGGAGGCGTACATGCATGATACTCTCCGAGGCCGGGCGATGGAATGTCGATTTGGGCCGATCACGCTTCTTCCCGGGAGGAGTCTTCATGAAGCGAACAACCGGACTTCACATCCTCGCAGTACTCGCGCTGGCTTCGTCATGCGCGCCGGCCGACCCTGACTATTCGGCCGTATTCGACGGCACCGCGGGCCGCTGGATCGACCTGACCCACGACGTGTCCGCCGACGCCGTCTTCTGGCCCACCGCGGATCCGTTCGTGCTGGACACGGTCGCCTACGGCATGACCGAGGGAGGGTACTTCTACGCCGCCTTCAACTTCGCGTCGTCCGAACACGGCGGCACCCACGTCGACGCGCCCATCCACTTCGCCGAGGGAAGAATAACCACCGCGCAGATCCCCCTTTCCGCCCTGATCGGGCCGGCCGCCGTCATCCGCGACCCTGCGGGGGACAATCCCGACCACCAGGTGGGGGTGGAGACGATCGCCGCGTGGGAGGCACGCCATGGTCCCATCCCCGCGGGGACGACGGTCCTGCTCGACACCGGCTGGGCCGACCGCTGGCCGGACCCCGTCCGTTACCTGGGGACTGCCCTGCGAGGCGAGGAGGCGATTCCGGAACTCCACTTCCCCGGACTGGACCCGGAGGCGGCGCAGTGGCTGGTCGACAACCGTGACATTGCTGCGCTGGGCCTCGACACGCCCAGCCTCGACTACGGGCAGTCGAGCGACTTCGAGACGCACCGCATCCTCTACTGGGAGAACATCCCGGGCTACGAGAACGTGGTTTCACTGCCGGAACTCCCCGAGTGGGGCGCCTTCGTCGTGGCGCTGCCGATGAAGATCGCGGGGGGCAGCGGAGGGCCGCTGCGCATCGTGGCCTTCGTGCCCGACTGAGGAACGGCGACCGGACTAATCTAGTTTAGTCCAATTAGCTAATTACCTCTCCAGCCCGGCCCGCGCACGAAACGGCCGGACATCGCGCCGGTGGGTTCGGAGTCCTCGAGCACCATCACGCCGTTGACGAACACGTGCGTCACCCCGGTGGCGAGCTGGTGGGCGTCCTCGTAGGTGGCGTGGTCGATGATGGTGGCCGGGTCGAACACCACGACATCCGCGAAATAGCCTTCCGCGAGCCGCCCGCGGTCGGAGATGCGCAGGTTGGCGGCCGGAAGCGAGGTGAGCTTCCGCACCGCCTCTTCCAGCGGGATGACCCCTTCCTCGCGCACGTATCTGCCCAGCAGGCGGGCGAAGTTGCCGTACGCGCGCGGATGGGTGCTGTTCTGCAGGAAGACGCCTTCGGGCGCCATGGACCCGGCGTCTGAGTCGAAGGAGACCCAGGGCAGCGCGATCTGGCGGCGCACGTTCTCCTCGGACATGAGGAAGTAGACGACCTGCACCCGGGTGCCGTCCTCGATCACCAGGTCGATGGCGGTCTCCTCGGGCGGCGTGCCGCGCTCCTCGGCCACCTCGGCCAGGGTCATGCCCTGGTAGCGGCGCAGCTCCTCGTTGCGGAAACCGACCAGCAGCGCCCCCTCGGGGCCGGACGAGAGCAGCAGGTTCTCCCACTCGTCGGTCGGGGTGCGCATCTCTTCCACCACGCGCGCGCGTATCTCCGGATCCCGGATGCGCTCGGCCCAGGCGTCGTAGCCGCCCTCCTGCACCCAGGGCGGCATGGCGGCGTCGAGCCCGGTGGAGCCGGCGGTGTAGGTGTACATGTCGGCGGTGATGCCGAGCCCCTCGGAACGCACCTGCTCCACGCGCGCGATCACGTCCTCCAGCTTGTGCCAGTTCTCGCGCCCGGCCGCCTTCAGATGGTAGATCTCGGCGCGGATGCCCGCCTCGCGGGCGATGGTGATGAGCTCCTCGACCGATTCCAGCAGCCGCGCGCCCTCGCTGCGCATGTGCGAGATGTACATCCCGTCGTACTCGGCGGCGACCTCGGAGAGCGCGATCAGCTCGTCGGTGTCGGCGAAGAAGCCGGGCGTGTAGATGAGCGACGAGCCCACCCCCATGGCGCCCTCCTCCATGGCCGTGCGCACGAGGGCGCGCATGCGCTCCAGCTCGTCTGCGGTGGGGGGGCGGTCGTCGTAGCCGATCTCGTGGATCCGCACGGTGGTGGCGCCGATGAAGGAGCCCACGTTGGTGGCGACGCCCTTGCGTTCCAGGAAGCTCAGGTATTCGCCGAGCGTCGTCCACGGCACTTCCAGCGGTGCATCCGGCGGCAGACCCAGGGCGCGTGCAGCGGCTTCCGTCCCGCCCAGCCAGGACACGAAGTCATCGAGGAAGTCCGCCTTCATGGCGTCGTTCGCAGGTCCCATCGATGTGCCTTCGCCGAAGATCTCGAGCGTCACTCCCTGGCGGATGTCGCCGAGCGAGCGGCCGTCCACGATGAGCGATTCGGTGGCCCAGCTGAGCATGTTGATGAAGCCCGGGGAAACCGCCATTCCGGAGGCGTCGAGGACTTGCGCGGCCTCGGCGCCGGAGAGGTCGCCGAGCGCCGCGATCCGGTCTCCGCGGATGCCGACGTCGGCCACCACCGGGGGTGAACCGGAACCGTCGTAGACGGTGCCTCCACGGATCACGACATCGTACCCGGTCCGGTCGCCGGCGCATCCCGCCGCCAGCGCGCCCAGGCAAACGACCGCCGCCGGCCTCCACCGCAGGGCGTTCATGCCGACACCTCATGCGCAGGTCCGGATCCCTTCGGCACCCGGATGCTCTCCACGAGCCGACCCACCTCCTCGGGCGGCGCCGCGCTCGACCGCGACACGATGCCCGCGACCACGAAATTGATCAGCATGCCCACGAAACCGATGCCCTCCGGCGAAATCCCCAGGAACCAGTTGTCGGCCGTGTTGGCGGCCGGATTCACGTAGTTGAAGTAGATGATGTAGGCGGCCGTGAACACGATTCCCGAGATCATCCCGGCGATGGCGCCCTCGCGGTTCATGCGCCGCGAGAAGATGCCGAGGATGATGGCGGGGAAGAACGAGGCCGCGGCCAGCCCGAAGGCGAAGGCCACCACCTGGGCGACGAAGCCGGGCGGGTTGATGCCCAGATAGCCGGCCAGCACGACCGCGAAGGCTGCGCTGATGCGTGCCCAGACAAGCTCTCCGCGCTCGGAGATGCCGGGCCGGAACACTCCCTTGAGCAGGTCGTGGCTGATGGCCGAGGAGACCACCAGAAGCAGGCCCGCCGCGGTGGAGAGCGCCGCCGCGAGCCCGCCCGCCGCCACCAGCCCGACGACCCAGGCCGGCAGCCCGGCGATCTCCGGGTTGGCCAGCACCATGATGTCGCGGTCGATGGTGAGTTCGTTCTGCACCGGCTGCCCGGAGGCGTCGACGGCATCGGGGCCCACGAACTGGATCAGCCCGTCCCCGTTGTGGTCCTCGTAGGCGATCAGGTCCGTGTTCTCCCAGGTGGTGAACCACTCGGGGACCGCCTCGTAGGGCTGCTCCGACACCGTGTTGAGCAGGTTGGTGCGCGCGAACACGGCCACTGCGGGCGCCGTCGTATACAGGATTGCGATGAAGAGCAGCGCCCATCCCGCCGAGATCCGGGCGTCGCGCACGCGCGGCACGGTATAGAAGCGGATGATCACGTGGGGCAGCCCCGCCGTGCCCACCATGAGCGCGGCCGTAATGGCGAAGATATCCAGCGTCGACTTGGAGCCGTCCGTGTAGGCGGCGAAGCCCAACTGTTCGTGGAGCCCGTCGAGCCGGTCAAGCAGGTATTCGCCGCTGACCAGGTCGGCGCCGCCAAGCCCCAGCTGCGGCACGGGATTCCCCGTGATGAGGATCGAGAGGAATATGGCGGGCACCATGTACGCGAAGATGAGCACGCAGTACTGCGCCACCTGCGTGTAGGTGATGCCCTTCATCCCCCCGAGCACCGCGTAGAAGAAGACGATCGCCATGCCGATCGCCACGCCCCACTCGATCGGCACCTCGAGGAAGCGGCTGAAGACGATGCCGACCCCGCGCATCTGCCCCGCCACGTAGGTGAACGAGATGAAGATGGCGCACACCACCGCCACCACCCGCGCCGTCTTCGAGTAGTAGCGCTCGCCCACGAAGTCGGGGACGGTGTAGCGCCCGAACTTGCGCAGGTAGGGGGCCAGCAGCAGCGCCAGCAGGACGTAGCCGCCCGTCCACCCCATGAGATACACCGAGCCGTCGTATCCGAGGAAGGCGATCAGCCCGGCCATCGAAATGAAGGATGCGGCCGACATCCAGTCGGCGGCCGTCGCCATTCCGTTCGAAAGCGGATGCACGCCCTTGCCCGCCACATAGAAGTCCCGCGTTGTGTTCGCGCGGGACCACACCGCCACGCCGATGTAGAGCGCGAAGGAGATCGCGACCAGGGTGAAAGTCCAGGCCTGAACGTTCATCGAGCCGCCCCCCTCATTCCTCCTCCACCCCGTACTCGCGGTCCAGGCGGTTCATCAGCCGGACGTAGACGAAGATGAGCACCAGGAAGGCGTAGATGGCGCCCTGCTGGGCGAACCAGAACCCGACCTTGAATCCCGTGCCGGGAATCCGGAAACCGTTGAGCGCGTCCGCGAACAGGATTCCGCAGCCGAACGACACCAGGAACCAGATCGACAGCAGGATGGCCAGATAGCGCAGGTTGGCGGTCCAGTATCCCGGTCGGACGGATGGCGGAGAGGTCATCGGCGGATCCTCGCGCGGAGCGATGAGGTTCAGGCGAGCGCGCCTGGGCGGCGGTAGAGATCTTCGGGCGGGCGGGCGGCCTCGCGGAACGTGCGCCGCAGCAGCAGATAGCCGCCCACGGCGAACGCCACGCCCACCGCGTTCAGCCAGAAGGGCTGGAACTGCACGGCATCCTCCATTCCGCTCGTGAAGCCGGGAATCTCCACCGTGGTCATCCCGGCGAGCCAAGCCGTGCCGTTGGCGACCGCATGCGCGAACAGGCAGGGCAGCAGCGATCCCGTCTCGATCAGCAGCCAGGCCAGCAGCACGCCGGCGACGAAGGTGGCAATGAACTGCCAGGGGTTGGTGTGCATCACGGCAAAGAGCAGCGCGGAGAGCAGGATGGCGCGCCTCTTCGAATAGTTGGCGAGGAAGCCCCTCAGAATGAGGCCTCTGAAGAGCACTTCCTCGGTCACCGGTGCGACGACCACAAGCAGGAAGAAGCTGCTGAAGGGATAGTCCGCCGCATTCATGATGCTCTCGAACGCTTCGATCAGCGCCTGCGGAGGCGGAAAGACCGACCGCGTGAGATTGTCGATGTCCGAAAGCAGGATGACCGTACCCAGAATGAGCACGGCGGTGAGCGCGAGCACCCGAATGGAGACGGCCGAGAGCGGGTAGGGCTCGCGGAAGCCTGCGCCGCTGCGCCGTGTGGCCACGACGATCACGATGCCGAAGGCGAGCAGGTTCGCGACGCCGAGCGTGAGCGGGTGTTGGCTGTAGGTGCCGGAGGTCGGATCCAGCAGCAGAGCCAGCAGGCCGGTAACGGTCTGAAGCACCAGCACCAGCACCACCAGCCAAAGGGCTTTCCCGAAGGTGGGGAAGGAGTGCGTGGAGGGGCTCCTTCCGCGGGCCTCCCCTTGCGTGTTATCCGTAGGCAGCCCGGCCTCCGGATCGGCCGGATGCTCGGATGTGTCCTGGCTGTCGGTCACGGGCGACTACACCCAGCCCTTGCTGCGGAAGTCGCGCAGGGTCTCGGCCCACTGCTCCATGTGCTCGGGGAGGGAGAAGGAGAGGCGGTTGTAGCCCAGCATGGGCGGGAACCTGCGGCCGACCAGGAGCCCGGCGTCGCTCATGCGGTTGATGTAGGTGTCCAGATCGCCGCTGATGCGGTGCATCAGGAAATTGCAGTGGGTCGGCAGGTACTCGAGGCCGAGTTCATCCAGGCAGGCTTCGGTGACCTCGCGGGCCTCCCGGTTCACCTCGCGGCTCTTCGCCATCAGCTCCTCGTCGCCGAAGCACGCGATGCCGGCCGCCAGCGCGAGCTGGTTGGCGCTGCTGTGTATGGCGAAGTCCTGCAGGCGCCGGACCGCGAGCGGGTGCGCGATGCCGAAGCCCAGGCGCAGCCCCGCCATTCCGTAGATCTTCGAGAAGGTGCGCACCACGATCACGTTGGGGCGGTCGTGCACCCACTTGAGCGCGGACCAGTACGCGGGGTCCTCCACGTACTCGTAGTAGGCTTCGTCCATGAGGAAGAGCACGTGCTCGGGCGCGTCCGCGATCCAGTTGTCGAGTTCGGCGCTGGGCGTGATGGTGCCCGTCGGGTTGTTGGGGTTGCAGATGTAGACCATCGCCGGGCGGCCGTCTTTCTCGGATTCCTCGCGCATACGGTCCAGGTCGTGCTCGTACCTGGAGTTGAGGGGGACGGTCGCGACGTCGTACGGATAGGTGTCGCGATAGTCGTTCACGTCCTCGAAGGTGGGCTCGGCGAGCACCAGCTTGCGAAGCGGCGACGCATACGCCTGCACGATCATCTGCAGGATCTCGGTGGATCCCGCCCCGAGCACCAGTTGATCGGAGTTGATGCCGTAGTAGGAGCACATCCTGTCGCTGAGCTGCCCGATCAGATCGCCCGGATACCGGTTCGCGAGGTCGAGGTTGTCGATGACCGCCTGGCGGGCCGCAGGCGAGAGCCCCAGCGGGTTTTCGTTGGAGTTCATGCGGATGGCGCCGGCCCGGAGCCGGGGCGACCATGTGGCGTTTGCGAAGCGGGGGAAGCCCAGGCCTCCCATGCCGAGGGCGCCCAGTGTGGCGCCGGATCGAACGAAGAGTCTGCGGTCCATCGGGTTCCTCACACGGAGAGATGGGACAAGGCGAAAACCCGGCTGATGATAGACGCGCGCGGAGTGCGGGGCAACGCGCCCCTTGCACGTCATCGCAAGCACAGTGAACGTTTTCCGGCGCTGTGGCCGCTGGCCGGTCGCCAGCGCCGCATGGCGAAGCACAGGCCACCGCCGGAAGGTTGCCGCGGGGGCCACCGGGACCACGGAAATCACCTGCCGGAGACATGAGACTACAGGCACCCCCGCGCTTCGTGCCGGTTCGCGAAACCGTCGAGGACAGTGGCCTCGAGCCCGGTGCATTCCTGAGATGGGGCCGGGGCCGCGCGCGTGGCTTCTGGGCGAGAGGCCGGGGATGGCTGGCTCACGTGGGGGAACTCGACTCGCTCGTGGTTCATTCCGGATCGGGGCCGCGGAATCGCTTCCTTGAGATCCAGGACCGTGCTGCACGTCGCGCGGGGCGCGGGAACGGGAACGGGTGGCGAGGAGCGGGGCCGGAGCCCGTGCTGCGCTTCTACGGAGGCTTCTCGTTCCGGGACGATCACGTGCCGCGGGATTTCTGGGCCGCGTACCCGCGCGCGCGTTTCGTTCTTCCGGACCTGGAGCTCGAACATGACGGCGAGGCCGTGCGGCTCAGCGCCCAGGAGCTGGTGGCCCCCGGGGAAGACGTGGCGACGGTGCGCGGCCAGCTGCGGGCGCGGCTCGACTATACGCTCAAGGGTGTGGCCCGGGCTGCACGAAAAGGGGATCATCGGGCGCTGCATCCCGCCGCCCGACTGCGGTCCGGGCGCCGGAGCTGGCAGCGGGCGGTCGAGGAGATCCTGGCGGCCATCAAGGACGGCCGGATGGAGAAGGCTGTGCTGGCGCGGATTCTCGACGTGTCCACGACGGGCGCCATCGATCCGGTGGACGTGCTCGCGTACCTGCGCGGCGAAAACGCCGACGCCCATGTGTTTTTCTTCGAGCCCGAGGCCGGGTCGCCGATCGTGGGTGCCACCCCCGAGGCGCTCGCCCTGGTGCGGGGCGACCGTTTCCGCGCGACCGCCGTGGCCGGTTCGGTGTCCCGCGGCGAGACCGACGAGGAGCAGCGCGCCCTGGCCCGTCAGCTCCTGAACAGCGCGAAGGACCGGGTCGAGCACGCGTTCACCGTGAGGGACATGGTCGCGCGCCTGGAGCCGCTGTGTCGCAAGGTGGAAGCCGAGGATGAACCGCACGTCCTCACGCTCGCCCGCATCCAGCACCTGGAGACGCGCATCGGGGCGGTTCTGCGGCCCGGCGCCTCGGTGCTGGATCTGTTGGCGGCGCTCCACCCGACGCCCGCCGTGTGCGGTCTGCCCCGGGATGCGGCGCTCGACCTGCTCTCCAGGAACGAACCCTTCGAGCGCGGATGGTACGCGGGCCCGGTGGGGTGGTTCGACACCCGCGGCGACGGGGTCTTCGTGCCGGCGCTGCGCACTGCTGTGGCGCGCTCGACCACCTGGCGGCTCTTCGCCGGCGCCGGGATCGTGCCCGGTTCGGATCCCGACGGGGAGTGGGACGAGACCGGGATCAAGTTCGAGCCGGTGCTGCGCGCGCTGGACGCGGCCGGGGCCCGCGGGATCCGCTGAGCGGCGGCGGAAGTTGACCGGTCCGAACCGGAACCTGATGTGGGCCGGCGTCCTGCTGGACGAACTGGCGCGCGCCGGCGTGCGCGAGGTGGTGCTGGCGCCCGGGTACCGCTCGGCCCCGCTGGTGATGGCCGCCGCCGCGGACGCGCGATTGCGCGTCTTCACCCACCTGGACGAGCGGTCGGCGGCGTTCTTCGCGCTCGGAGTGGGCAAGCGCGCCCGCCGGCCGGCGGCGGTGATCACCACCTCGGGGACCGCGGTCGCCAATCTCCTTCCGGCCGTGGTGGAGGCGTCGTACAGCGAGGCGCCCCTCCTGCTGCTGACCGCCGACCGCCCGCACCGGCTGCGGGGCGCGGACGCGAACCAGGCGATCGACCAGGCCGGGATCTTCGGCAGGCACGTCCGCGACTTCGTGGAGGCTGCTCCACCCGAAGCGGAGGAGGCGGCGCTCGTCCACCTGCGGGCGCTGGCGGCACGCGCGGTCGCCTCCTCCCTCGGTCGCCCCGCCGGCCCGGTGCATGTGAACCTGCCCTTCGCCAAGCCGCTCGCGCCCACCCGCGTCCCCGGCGACGTTCCGGACGGGTTCGCGGCCGCCCATCCGCTGGCCGCACGGGGCCGCCCGGAGGCGGCGCCCCTCACGCGCATCGCGGTGCGCCGCTCCGCACCGCCCGCCGGCCAACTGGCCGAGCTGGCCGCGCGAGTGCGGGAGGTCGATCGCGGCCTGATCGTGGCCGGCCCCTCGCCCGAGCCCGAGCGCGACGGGCCCGCCGCCAAGGCCCTCGCCGCCGCCACCGGCTATCCGCTTCTTACCGACGCCCTCTCCGGGGCCCGCTTCGGAGACGCCGGCGGGGCGCTGCGCATCGGCGGCTACGACCTCTTCCTGGAACGCACGCGCACCCGGGAGGCGCTGCGTCCCGAGCTGGTCCTGCGTCTCGGCGCAAGCCCCACCTCCGCGAATCTGCTGTCGCTCCTGAAGGAAGCGGGAGGCGAGCAGTGGGTGATCGACGCGGGGGATCGCTGGAAGGATCACGTCAATGTCGCCAGCGACTATCTGCGCGCCGATGTGGCGGCCTTCGCAGAAGCGCTGTGCGCGGCGATGGGCGCCGGGTCCGTGCACGCGGGTGGCGAGGCCGCCTCGAAGGCCGAGAGGCTGGAGCGCGCCGGCGCACCCAACGAGTCGAAGAAGCGGTGGTCCGCCGTCTGGCGCCGGGCGCAGGAGGCAGCCGCGCGCGGGGTCGCCGAGGCCTCGGAGGGCGAACTGTTCGAGGGCGCCGTGTGTGCGCAGGTGGTGCACGCCGCGCCTCCCGGCAGCACCGTCTTCGTGTCGTCGAGCATGCCGGTGCGCGACCTGGACGCCTTCGCCTTCCCCCGCCGGAAGCCTCTTCTGGTTTACGGCAACCGCGGAGCCAGCGGCATCGACGGCATCCTGTCGTCGGCGGCGGGCGTCGCGGCCGGGGGAGAGGGCCCTGTGCTGGCCATCGTCGGCGACGTGGCGTTCATCCACGACATGAACGGGCTCCTGAGCGCGCGCGACCACGCCGAGGTCATCTTCGTTCTGGTCAACAACGACGGCGGCGGTATCTTCCATTTCCTGCCCATCCGGGACTTCGAACCGGCGTTCACCCGGCACTTCGCGACGCCGCACGGGCTGGACTTCGCTCACGCGGCCGCCCTCTACGGGTTGCCGCACGAGCGGGTGCGGACGCGGGCCGAGCTCGGATCTTCGCTGGAGCAGGCGATCGCGCGGGGAGGGAGCAGGATCATCGAGGTGGACACGGACCGCGAGCGGAACCGGCTCTGCCGCCGGGCAGTGTATGAAGCCGTCGATCTGCCCTGAGCGCCGCTGCCGGGGTGTCCGGGCACGACATTCCGCGGGATGGCCGGAAGAGGCGCCCGAGCCTGGGGCCAACGTGAATGCCGGGGGGTCGCGCATGAAGCAGAGACCGGGAGATCGTGAATGAAAGAGCCGGATTGGAAACAGGTCCGCGAATACGGGGACATCACCTATCACAAGAGCGGCGGCGTGGCGCGCATCGCCTTCAACCGTCCCGAAGTGCGCAACGCCTTCCGCCCGGAGACGCTGTTCGAGCTGCAGGAGGCCTTTCGGGACGCCGGGGAGGACATGGGCATCGGCGTCGTGCTGTTCACGGGCAACGGTCCCGCGAAGGATGGGAAGTACGCGTTCTCGTCGGGGGGAGACCAGCGCGTTCGCGGCGACGCCGGGTACGTGGGGGGCGACGGGGTTCCGAGGCTGAACGTGCTCGAGCTGCAGCGCTACATGCGCACGATGCCCAAGCCGGTCATCGCCCTGGTGGCCGGATACGCCATAGGCGGCGGCCACGTGCTGCACGTGGTCTCGGATCTGACGATCGCCGCCGACAACGCGGTCTTCGGCCAGACCGGGCCCATCGTGGGCAGCTTCGACGGGGGGTACGGCTCGTCGTATCTGGCGCGCATCGTGGGGCAGAAGAAGGCGCGCGAGATCTGGTACCTGTGCCGGCAGTACAACGCCGCCGAGGCGCTGGAGATGGGGCTGGTCAACAAGGTCGTGCCCGTCGAGGAGCTGGAGATGGAAGGCTGGCGCTGGGCGCAGGAGATCCTGGACAAGAGCCCGCTGGCGATCCGCTGCCTGAAGGCCGCCTTCAACGCCGACGTGGACGGCCAGACCGGGCTCCAGGAGTTGGCCGGCAACGCGACCCTGCTCTTCTACATGACGGAGCAGGGGCAGGAGGGCAGGAACGCCTATCTGCAGAAGCGCAGGCCGGACTTCCGCAAGTATCCGTGGCTGCCGTAGCAACTGAGGCATGACCGGCGGGAGCATCTCCCGGACGCAGGCCTGGATGATGGCCTGCCGGCCCCGCACCCTCACCGCCACCATCGCGCCGGTCGCCGCCGGCACGGGGCTGGCGCACATGCACGGCGGCTTCGCCCTCCTGCCCGCGCTGGCTGCGCTGGCCGCGGCCGTGCTGATCCAGGTCGGCACCAACCTGGCCAACGACTATTACGACTACCAGAAGGGGGGAGACAGCGAGGGGCGGCTGGGTCCCGTGCGCGTCACCCAGGCCGGGCTGATCGAAGGGAGGGACGTGCTGCGGGGGGCTTGGCTGGCGTTCGCGCTCGCCATGGGCGCGGGGGTCTTCCTGGCGCTGGTGGCGGGGTGGCCGGTGGTGGCCATCGGGGTGGCCAGCATCGCCGCGGGAGTCGCGTACACCGCGGGCCCCTGGCCGCTGGCGTATCACGGGCTGGGCGACCTGTTCGTCTTCGTCTTCTTCGGCCTGGTGGCGGTCGCGGGGACCTGCTACGTGCAGGTGCTGGAGTTCCGCCCCGACTCGCTGACCGCCGGCGTTGCCCTGGGAGCCTCCAGCACGGCGATTCTGGTGGTGAACAACCTGCGCGACATCGAGACCGACGCGCGCGCGGGAAAGCGCACCCTGGCGGTGCGCATCGGGGGCCGGTGGACGAAGGTCCAGTACGTCCTGCTGGTCGTGCTGACCGCAGTCATTCCCCTGGCGGGGATGGCGCTGCACGGCTGGAGTACCTGGGTTCTGCTCTCCCTGTGCGCGCTTCCGGCGGTGGCGGGGCCGCTGAGGCTGGTGCTTGCCCACCGTGAGCCCGCCGTCCTGAACCGCGCGCTGGCCGGGACCGCGCGATTCGTGGGGCTCTTCGGGGTCCTGCTTGGGCTCGGGTTCGCGCTCGGGTGAAGGGCCAAAGGGCTATGACGCGCGCGTGATCGAGCGCCCGGTGCAGGACGTGGTCGCCGCGGGAGCACGGGCGCATCCGGGCCGGATCGCGCTCGACGATGGCGGTGCAGGGCTGAGCTACCGCGACCTGGACGCGGCTGCCGACCGCCTGGCACGGCGCCTGGTGACGCTCGGCGTGAAGCCGGGGGATGCGGTCGCAATGCTGGCGTCGCCCGGCCCTTGGGCGGTGGCGGCGATGTACGCGGCGCCGCGGGCGGGGGCGGCGCTCGCCCCGCTCAGTCCGGCGCTGGCACGCCGGGAGATGACGGATGCCTTCGCGCTCGCGCGGCCGGCGGTCGTCTTGTGCGACCCCCCTCACCTGGCGCTGGCGCGCGATTTGGTTGGGGCGGTGGGCGGGGGGGAGTCGCGGGTGTTCCCGCTTCCGAGCCGCGAGGCCCCGCCCGGGGAACGGCAGCCCGGCGCCGGCCATCCCACCCCCGACGACATCCGCCGGGTGGTCCCCTGCGCCGAGTCCCTCCCCGGGCTGACCCCGGATGACGTGGTCGCCGTCCTGCGCACCTCGGGGACCGGGGGACGGTCGCGGTCGGTCGCGCTCACCCGGCGCAACTTCCTCGCCAGCGCGCGCGCCGTGCGCGCCCGCCTGGCGCTGGGGCCTCACGATGCCTGGCACGCCTCCCTGTCGCTCGCCCACATCGGCGGGATGGCGCTGGTCGACCGGGCGCTGGCGGCCGGCAGCCGGGTGGTGACGCGCGGCGAATGGCGGCTGGAGGCGCTGGTCGAGCTGCTCGAGGCGGGCGCCATCAGCCATGTCTCCCTGGTGCCCACCATGCTCGGCCACCTGCTGGACGCCGGCCTCCCCCACCCCCACCCCGCCTCCCTGCGATGCGTGCTGGTGGGCGGCGCGGGCGCCCCGCCGGCCCTGCTGGAGCGCGCGCTCGCGGCCGGAGTGCCGGTGGCGCTCACCTACGGCATGACGGAAACCTGCTCGCAGGTGGCGACCGCCCCGCCAGCCCTGGTGCGCGCCAAACCCGGCTCCGCCGGCGCTCCCCTCGACGCCGTCGAGGTCCGCATCGCGGCCGACGGCGAGATCGAGGTGCGCGGCGACATGGTGGCGCGCGCGTACCACCGGGGTGGTCCAATCGCCGGTCCGCACGGCTGGCATCGCACCGGCGACCTGGGCCGCCTGGACCACGACGGCCACCTGTGGGTCACCGGGCGCAAGGCCCGCCGCATCGTGAGCGGAGGAGTCAATGTCCACCCCGCCGAAGTCGAACGGGTGCTCGCCGCGCACCCCGCGGTGGCGGAGGCGGCGGTTGTGGGGCTGCCCGACCCCGAGTGGGGAGAACGGGTGGCGGCCGCGATCGTCCCCGCCGTTGCCCGCGAGCTGCACGTCCAGGCGATCCACCGGCACTGCCGGGAACTGCTCGGCCCCGCCGCCCGCCCGCGCGCCCTCGTGGTGCTCGCCCGACTTCCACGCAACCCGAACGGCAAGATCGACCGCGTCCGCCTCGCCGCCCGCCTTTCCGGCACGACGCCCCCTTGACCATGGTAGAACGCTGCTCGACCCTGTAGCTTTGGCCGTCCTGACAGCCCGCGCGCACCGGCCCGTCCGCCATCGTTCACCCGCAGCCCCGGCGCCGTCCCGCCATCCCCGACCCATGAACCTGCTCGACGAATACACGTGGCGCGGCCTGCTCTACGACGCCACCGACGGCGCCGCGCAGGCGTTCGCTTCCAGGCCGCGGGTCGCCTACATCGGCTTCGACCCGACCGCCTCCAGCCTGCACGTCGGCAGCCTGCTGCCCATCATGGGGCTGGTGCACCTGCAGCGCGCGGGACACACCCCGGTTGCGCTGGTGGGCGGAGGGACCGGCCTTATCGGCGACCCGTCCGAGAAGGCCGCGGAGCGCGCGCTGCTGTCGAAGGAAGAGGCGGAAGCCAACGCCGCCGGCATCCACTCCCAGCTCGCGCACTTCCTCGATTTCGAGGTGAGGGGCAATCCCGCGCGCATGGCCAACAATCTGGACTGGCTGGGCCGGGTGGGGATGGTCGACTTCCTGCGGGACGTGGGCAAGCACTTCTCCATCAACGCCCTCCTCGGCAAGGACTCGATCCGCAGGCGCGTACAGGATCCGGAAGCGAGCATATCGTTCACCGAATTCAGCTACGTGCTGCTGCAGGCCTACGACTTCCTCGAACTGCACGACCGCATGGGGTGCACCGTTCAGATGGGCGGCAGCGATCAGTGGGGAAACATCACCGCTGGCATCGAACTGATCCGGCGCGTGCGCGGCGCCCGCGCGTACGGGGTCACCTTCCCGCTCCTGACCACCTCCTCGGGCACCAAGTTCGGCAAGACCGAGAGCGGGACCGTGTGGCTGGACCCCGCGCGCACCACGCCCTACCGGTTCTACCAGTTCTGGATGAACACCCCGGATGCGGACGCGGGGGCCTATCTGCGCCTCTTCACCCTGTTCCCGCGGGAGGAGGTCGAGGAACTGGAGGCGTCCATCGCGGCTGAACCGCATCGGCGTCTCGCGCAGAAGGCGCTGGCCGCCGATGTCACCCGCCGTCTCCACGGGGAGGACGGACTGGGCCGCGCGCGCAAGGCGAGCGAGGTGTTGTTCGGGGGCGAAGTCGAAGGGCTGGACGCCGCGGAGATCGCGGACATCTTCGCGGACGTGCCCTCCAGCCGGATCTCGGCCGGAGACGTTGCGAGCACCGGCCTCCCGCTCGTGGATCTGCTACACCGTTCCGGCCTGGCGATCTCGAAGAGCGACGCGCGGCGCGCCATCGCAGGCGGGGGCGTCTACCTCAACAACCGGAGGGTCGCGGAAGCCTCCGCACGGGTGGCGCCGGACGACACGTTGCACGGGGAGTTCGTGGTGCTGCGGCGCGGTAAGAAGCGGTATCACCTGGTCCGTGTCATCGGCCCGTAAGTACGGTGACCGCCGTGCCTGGCTGACGCCGGCCGGGACGCTCGACCCTAGACGATCTCCACGTCATAGCAGATCCGCCAGTTGCTCATCGCCTCCGGGTCGGGCGGCCCCTCGTCGCCCGGCCGATGACGGCCCACCCAGGATTCCACGGGGCCCGAGAATTCGCGTGAGTAGCGTTCCAGCTCGTCGTCGGCCGAGAACCTGTCCGTCTCGACGCCGCGGAGCTCGATACACAGCGAGTCGCCCGCCTCGCCGTCATACATGACCTTGTTCAGATGGTCGAGCTTGTTCCAGCGGCGATGGTCCGAAATGGAATAGTGGCCCTCTTCGGGGAACCGACGGTCCTGCGTGCTGTCTCCACTGGTGACTTTGGTCCAGAAGACGAACTCGCCCTTGTTCTTATACCAGGGTTCGAGCTTGTCGAGTACCTGCAGCCAGCGAAGCGTGACCCTGATGTTCATTCGGTTTCCCCTGTTGATCCTGAGGTGATGTTCGGGACGGGCGCGGATGCGACAGACGAGACAGTAACTCCGGGTTCGGCGCCAATTCAACCCTTGACCCCTTCGCGGGGGTTCTGCATCGTGGGCTCTCCCTTCCGACTTCTCCCCAACAGCATCGGTCTCGTACGCATGGACTCCAATGGCAATCCCAAAGTCGGCGTGATCATGGGCTCGAAGAGCGACTGGCCTGTGATGACGCATGCCGCCGCCACCCTCGAGTCGCTCGGCGTTCCCCACGAAGTGCGGGTGATGTCCGCCCACCGCACCCCGGAAGTGGTGCTCGACTACTCGCGCACGGCCGAGGAGCGCGGGCTGGGCGTGATCATCGCCGCCGCCGGCGGAGCCGCGCACCTGGCTGGCGTGGTGGCGTCGAGCACCGCGCTGCCGGTGCTGGGCGTGCCAATGAGTTCGGCGCTTGACGGCCTCGATTCGCTCCTCTCCACGGTCCAGATGCCGGGGGGCGTGCCAGTGGCGACGCTGGCCATCGGCAAGGCCGGGGCGGTGAACGCCGCGATCCTGGCCACGCAGATCCTCGGGGTCGCGGACGCCGGGTTCCGGGAAGCGGTCAGGGCGGACCGTCAGGCCCGTCGCGAGGTGGTCTTGGCCACCTCCGACCCGCGTGCCTGAGGGCGCGCCGCTCCGTCTTCCCGTTTCGTCCGGAGGGGCCGCATGCTGAACGAGATCAGGCAGAAGATCGAAGACGAGATCGAGGCGCTTTCCCGGGAACTGCAGTTCGAGCTTCCGGTGCGCATTCGCAAGGCCGTCGAGCTCGGAGATCTGCGCGAGAACTCGGAGTACAAGTCGGCGCTGGAGCGGCAGCAGTTCGTGAACGCGCGCATCGGCCATCTGACGCAGCGGGTGGCCGAGTTGTCGCAGATCGACGTGGAGGGCATGCCCGCCGACAGGGTTGGCTTCGGTTCGCGGGTTACGGTACGTGATTGTGTACGGAAAACCGAGGTAACGTACACGATCGCGGCCGGCGACTACATCGACATCGAGGCAGGCCATGTATCGATGGCCTCCGCGATCGGCCGCGGCCTGATGGGCGCGCGCCCGGGAGAGGAGGTCGAGGTGAAGCTGCCCAGGGGGGCGCGCCGATATGAGATCGTCGCGCTCGAGACCCTGCCACAACGAATGGGGATGGCGTAATGACGATAGCGGCGACCGGTGGACCGGGGGGCCGAAAAGGCGTGGCCGGTTGCGTCCGTCCTGCCGTCCGGATCCCCTCCGTCGCGCTTCTCGTGCTTGCGATCGGCGGGTGTGCCGAGGGCCCCGCAGCGGAAGCGGGCCTCCCGCCCCTCCACTACGTCGCCTCCGCGGAGCAGGTGGGACCGGTGGCCTACCGCGACCCGCTCGGCGTGGTGTCGCCCGATGGCCGCTGGCTGGCCTACACCGAGCGCGACCGCCTGCATGTGGTGCCGGCCCGGGGTGGCGCGGAACGCGTCATGGGATCGGGCGGCGCGTCGATGCGCTTCCTCGCCTGGCTGCCCGACAGCCGCCAGGTCGCCGTGCGGGAGCGCGTCTTCGACCGCAGCCGGCAGGAGTGGTGGCTGTACGACCGGACGGATGGCGCCCGGGAGCCGCTGTGGCCGGGCCGTGACCAGGCGCCTGACCTGCTCGCGCTGGACATGCTCGCCTGGTCGCCGGACGGCACCACCGTGGCCGGCGTTTCGTCGGCCGGAGGCGAGGCCGCAGTGTGGCTCCTGGACGCGGACGGCGGCAGCGCTCGGGCGACCGCGACCGGAACCCGCCTTTCCTTCCCCGCGTGGTCACCGGACGGGCGGCTCGCCTGCCTGTCCTTCGAGGACGACCATCAGCGGCTGCACCTGCCCTGCGACTCACCCGAGCCGCTCTTCACCGACCAGGAGGCGTACGGGCCGCTCGCTTTCTCACCGGACGGCGGCCAGGTCTACTACGCGGCACCGGGCGAAGGCGGTTTTCTGGATCTCTGGGCCAGACCGGCCGCGGGCGGGGCGCCCACCCGCCTCACCGGTTTCGTCCGCGACGCCTATGCCCCCTCGGTTGGGGCCGATGGGCGCATCCTGTTCAAGTCGCAGGACTACCGCGTGTTCGTCGCGACCGCGCCGGCTGCAGGGGGGCCGTCCGCCCCGCTGACCACTTTCCAGTCGGAAACGCCGACCTGGAGCTGGGACGGATCCGAAGTCGCCTTCACCTTCGGCAGTTGGCGCCACGTCACGGACGACTTCCACTACCCCGACATCGCACAGCACATCGGCATCGTCGGAGGCAACGCGAGCGAACCGCACGACGCCCCCGAGCGCGTGGTGCGCCAGTCCTACTCCGAGGACCAGGGCATGCACACCTCGCCCAACGGGCGCTGGATCGCCTTCCATACCCACGAGGAATCCGACGACATCTGGCTCATGGCCGCCGATGGAAGCGGCGAGGCACGCATGATCAGCGAAGACGGCCACGAGACGGGATGGGCGCGCTGGTCGGCGGATGGACGCTGGATCCTCTTCCCCAGCTATCGCGTGGACGATGCCGGCGCGCGCCGCGCGCACCTGTTCGTCATCGGCATCGACCAGGAGACCGGCGAAGTGACGCAGCCCCAGACCCGCATCGAACTGGAGGGCTTCGAGCAGGACGTGATCCAGGGAGAGTGGGCCGACGCGGGCGAGACGGTCATCTTCGAGGCGGCCGAGGCGGTTGGGCGCAAGAGCCTGTGGCGCGTTTCCCGGACGGGTGGAACGCCGGAGCGCTTCCACGACTATGGCTCGGACCAGCTCCACTCGGGAATCGGCGTCTCGGCCGACGGGCGCTGGGTGGCGTACGTCGACCGGGCCGGCGACGGGTTCTTCCAGATCTTCCGGGTTTCCGCCGGGGGCGGAGCCGCCGAGCAGCTCACCTTCGACCCCTGCCACAAGACCCAGCCCGCCTATTCGCCCGCGGGGGACCGCATCGCCTTTACCGTCTTCGACTACCGGGTTCTATTCTGGCAGATCGAAGCCGCGTTCTGACGGAACGCGCCACTGTCCGGAAGTGAGCCCGTGGCTTGACATCACCGTTGCCGAGTTAAAGAATCGACCGGCAGCACCTTCACCAGATTACCCACTACCCAAGGATCCGACACAGAATGTCTACGACCGAAGCACGCCTCCGCGCCCTCATCGACGAGCACCTGGATCTGGACCACGAACCGGACTTTGACCTGGCGTTCGGCGAAGCCGGGGTTTCTTCTCTGGACTGCGTCGCCTTCGTGAAGCTGGTGGCCAGCGAATTCGGCGTCGAGATTGCCCCCGAGGAGTGGATGGGCATCGGATCTCTGCGCGGTCTGGCCGCTCGCATCGACGCCAACTGATCGGGGCGCATCCCGTCTCATCGCGCACCCGCCCGGCCGGGCGGGTGCCGGTTTCGACATAGCGCATCGGGGGTGTAGCGGCCGCCAGCATGAACCGGGCAGCCAGATGGGAGATCCCCGAGCCGCGCTCCGTGTGCGAGGTTCGTCAGGACGACGGCAGCGTCACGATTCTGCGCAGGCATGGGAATCCGGCCGGCCCGCGTCTTCTGCTGGGCCACGGAAACGGGCTGGCCATGGATTTCTACTACCCGTTCTGGTCTCTCCTGACGGGTGAGTTCGATGTGCTGCTCTACGATCTGCGGAACCATGGCTGGAATGCCGTCGGGGCACGCCCGGAGCACAACATGCCCAACCTGGTCCGGGATCAGGAGTGCGTCATCGAAGCAGCGGCGCGCCGGTACGGGGAACGGCCCACGACCGGGGTCTTTCATTCGCTTTCCGCGCTGACGGCGCTCCTCTCATCCACGCTGGGGACGGGTGGGTGCGACAGGTTGTCCGCGTGGGTCCTGTTCGATCCACCCCTCTACCGGCCCGGTCCCAAGGACCCGGATTACGACGCGATCGCCGAGGCGGCGGCCGGGATGGCGAGCCGCCGCGCGGACCAGTTCCGGAAGAGGGAGGACTTCACGGAACTCCTCAGCTTTCTGCCGCTGCTCACCAGGGCGGTTCCCGGAGCCGCGGATCTGATGGCTCGAACGATCCTGCGGGAATCGTCAGGGGCAGGGGGCTACGAGCTTCGTTGTCCTCGCGACTACGAGGCGCAGATCATCGCCTACGTGAGGACCTTCGCGTTCCTCGTGGACTTCGGGAATCTTCCGTGTCCGACGAAGGTGATCGGCTCCGATCCGACGTTGCCCTACGCGTATCTGCCCACCTTCGACCTCAGCCACATCGGGACGGTGGACTACGACTTCATTCCGGAGACGACGCACTTCCTCCAGGTGGAGAATCCGGCGGATTGCGTCGCGATGATGCGGGGCTTCCTGGAGGAGAGCGGGCTGCTCGAGTAGGCTACACGCCCCAGGCGGCAATGACCATCGCCTGGCCGATGAGCGCCACCCCGTTGTAGCCGATGTTCAGCCACGCGAGCCCGGCTTTCCGGCCCTCGAACGTGACTCCCTGGTGCGCGACCGGGAGTACGAATGCGACCAGCGCCATGAGCCCCACATGAACGCCGACCATCGCGGATGCGCCGCCACCCAGCGAGGAGACGTCTCCGGGAGCGATATCGGCGATCAGTTGGGCCAGAATGAAGGCGGTGACCAGCGAAAGCAGGAAGCTGATGCCGTAGGTCTTCAGGGGATTGAAGCCCTCCCGGATCTCCTCGGGCGTCGTCTCCATCAGCGCCAGCCAGCGCTTCCCGAAGAGCGGGCCGTACCAGAGCATGCCGACGATCATCGGGACGATCCCGGCGACCAGGACTGCGAGCAGGTTGACATCGTGCATGGGGTGGTTCTCCCGTGAGCTGAGGTTGGCGGTGTTTCTGCGATCCGGTCCCGGGCGAGATTCGGCGCAGCACTCCTGCGACGACCCGTCAGCCGGAGTCGCGCGGGGCCTCCACGCGAACCGTGATGATGTCCGTGTCGTGGTATTGCTGATGGCGAACCGAAGACGCCAGATGGCGGAGCAGGCGCAGCGACACCTCGCTCTCCATGGAGGCTTCGTCGGCGGATTCTCCGAGCAGGGCGATCCGGTCCTGCAGGTTTCCGGTCCCGGGGCCGACAACGAACTCGAGCACGGCGCCGCCCTGCTCCCTGCTGGCCGACAGCCGGAGGCGCCGGCGGCCCCTGGCCCCCTCTCGTCCCGAATCCTCCTCGCGCGCGAGTGTGAGCAGAGCCTCCTCGGCGGCGGCCCCCAGCCGGCCGGCCATCTCTTCGTCCCACCCGCTGCGGGACGCGAAATCGCCCAGGAACCGGCGGATCGCCGGGAGTTCCGCGCTGCCGGGTCCCGTTTCGATGCGGCTCGGGCGGGGCTCCGTCAGGCGGAGGAAAAGGGTCATGAGGATGGCGCTGAATCCGCCCGCGTTCATGCCGTTCTCCAGCAGGCCGCCCGCGAACCGGGACGCCTGCTCGGGGAAGATCAGCCCGTACTGAAAGCCCGTTCCGGCCAGGAAGGCGATGCCGACGACGAGGCCTTCGCGGTATCCCAGCCCACCCTGCAGCACGATCTTCATGCCGATCGCGAACAGCATGGCGAGCAGGATGACGAGGTAGCCGGCGAAGACCGGGTCGGGGATGGCGAGCACGGCGGCGAAGGGCTTGGGCAGGAACGCGAAGGCGACGAAAGCCGCGCCGGCCACGACCCCGACCGCGCGCGTGGCCACACCGGTGAGCTGGGTCAGGGGGACGCTCGTGGTAGTGGCGCTTCCCGGGACGGTCCCGGCAAGCCCGGCCAGCAGGTTGCCCACGCCGTCCACCGCCATGGCGCCCTGGACGGCGCGGAAGTCGACCGCGCGGCTCCTGCGCCGCCACGAGACGCGCTGGACGGCCACCGCGCTGCTCATCGTGCGGATGGCGGCGATCACGGCCACCAGCAGGAACGAGGGCAGGAGGGTCCAGAACGCGGCGCCGAAGCCGAGATCGAGACCGGGCGCCTGGATTCGCGGAAGATCGACCCAGGAAGCCGCATCGACTCGCTCCAGGTCGTAGAGGCCGTACCCGGCCGCGATCAGCGAGCCCAGGACCACGCCGATAACCGGGGCCCAGAGCCGCAGCGCTCCGCTCGCCTTGAGCGCGAGGCCTCCGATGACGAGCACGGTCACCAGGAAGCTGAGCGGCGCGCCGGGGGGAGGGCCTGCGCCGGACAAGCCGGACAGGAGGGTCGAGATGAACGGCATGACCGTGACCGGGATGAGCATGATCACGGTGCCCGAAACCGCGGGTGTCAGGACGCGCTGAAAGAGGGAAAGCCGCCAGGAAAGCAGGAGCGGGACCAGAGCGGAGATCGCGACCAGCGTGGCGAGCAGGGCAGGCCCCCCCTGGTCGAGTGCCATGATGGACGCCGGGATGAACGCCCCCGAGGTGCCCATGACCATCACGTGCCCCATTCCGATGCGCCCCCCGCGCCGTGCCTGCAGGATGGTCGCCACGCCGCAGATGGTGACCGACGCGAGCACGGCCCACGAGAGGTAGGCGTCGGTAACGCCGGCGGCCCGCATCACCACCATGGGGATCAGCATCACGGCGGCGATGTTGAGCACCGCGAGCTGCAGGCCGACCCCGAGCGAGAGCCGGAGCGGGGGCTTCTCGTCGGGCTGGTAGCGAAGCGCGGGTTCGCCGCCAGAACCGTGATCGCTCACCTGGCCGGACCGACCCAGTGGCGCCTGCGCTGGAACGGATAGCCCGGGAGAGAGATCCGGCGGCGCGCCTCCCCGGCGAACAGGCCGGCAAACGAAATGGGCAGTCCCGCCTCGTAGGCGCCTACCACCGACTCCGCGAAGGTGCGGTCGGGGCGGTCGGCCGCGTCCGACCATTCGCGCAGCAGGGTGGGCCCCGGTCCCGGGCGTGGACCGATCTCCAGGACGAGTTCGGCGTCCAGTCCCGCGAGTGCTCCGGCCAGGGCTCGGTAGGCGGGTGCGCTCGCCTGCCGGCGCCAGTATGCGCCGTCGAGCACCTCGTCCGCCGCCGGGGTGGTGCCGGTCGCCTGGCTGACCATCACGACCTCGGGGCGGGAGAACGACATCCCGGCGCATGCCGCTTCCAGTTCGGCCAGCGGATCGCGGTCCCGAGCGGCGGGATCGTCGACCGGCGCGGCGGCCGCCATCCGCACCTTCGGCCGCGCCATTGCGGCGCCGCGGGCCGCGGCGAGGCGCAGCCCGTCTTCCAGGGTAAATACGCCCGCTGCCTAGGCGGCGGCCAGCTCGCCGACCCCGCGGCCCGCCACCACCCCGGGGCGCACGCCCACGCTCGCCCAGAGGGCCGTGCGCGCGCACGCAAGCGAATAGATGGCCGGCTGTGCCCACTCCGGGTCGTCCAGCCTGCCGGCCGCGCCCGCCCGCCCGAACATGACGTCGATCAGGGAGGCTCCGCCGCGCTCGGTCGCGAAGACGGCGTCGCATCGATCCAGCAGCGCGCGCACGACGGGCTCGGCTTCGTACAGATCCTGCCCCATGCCGATCTGCTCGCTCCCCTCGCCGGCGTACACGAACGCGGTCCTGGGGGGCGCGGGGGGCCTGGGCATTCCCCTGGGCTCGGGCCCCAGGTCGGCGTGCAGCACGCCGTTCAGGCCCTCCCGCAGCGACTTGGCGTCGCGGAAGACCAGACCGGAGCGGCGCGCGAAGTGGCTGCGTCCCACGCCGGCCGTCCAGGTCATGTCGGCGAGCAGTGACCGCGCCGTGCCATCTTCCGCGGAGAGAACTTCCTCCTGCTCGTCAAGCCATGTCAGATACCGGTGTGCAACATCCCGCAGCGCCGCCGGAGACTTCCCGGAAAGGGGCAGGACGCGCGTCTCCCGGGGAGCGAAGTTGCCGCGCGGGGCCGGTAGTTCGACCGCCCTTCCGGGCGACTCGGCTGGCACGGTGCGCGCGGGACCCGCGGCCCACGGCGCGTCCGTAAGCGCCGAAGCATCGCCGCCTGCGGCGCCCGCTTCGACGACAACGTGCGCGTTCGTCCCCGAAAGGCCGAAGGAGCTGACGCCCGCGCGCGCCGGCCGATCCGGACGGGAAGGCCAGTCCGTGGGCTCCGAAATGACCCGTACCGGAAGCTGGTCCCATTCCAGGTGCGGGGTCGGATTGTCGAAATGAAGCTGTTTCGGGATGCTGCCCCGGTTCATGGCCAGGACGGCCTTGATCAGGCTGGCAACGCCCGCCGCGCATTCCAGGTGGCCGATGTTGGTTTTCACCGAACCGATCAGCAGCGGCCGCTCCGGGCTCCGCTGCCGGCCGTAGACGGCGGCGGCAGCCTGCACCTCGATCGGGTCGCCCAGGTCGGATCCGGCTCCGTGCGCCTCCAGATAGTCCACTTCTCCGGGCTCGATGCCGGCGCGCGCAAGGGCTTCCTCGATGACCCGTTCCTGAGCCGGCCCGTTCGGGACCGTCAGACCCGCGCTGAAGCCGTTCTGGTTGACGGCGGATCCGCGGATCACACCCCAGATCCGGTCGCCGTCCGCCCGCGCCTCGCTCAGGCGCTTCAGCACGACGACCCCGCAGCCCTCGCCGCGCACGAAACCGTCGGCCTCGGCGTCGAAGGTGCTGCAGCGCCCCTTTGTGGACAGCATCCCGACTTCCTTCATGAAGGTCGTGATTTCCGGGGAAAGGATTGCGTTGACCCCGCCGACCAGGGCCATCTCCACCTCCCCTTGCCGCAGGGCGGAAGCGGCCTGGTGCACGGCCGCAAGGGAGGACGCGCAGGCCATGTCCAGAGGCACCGCCGGGCCGGTCAGACCCAGCGCAAAGGAGATGCGCCCGGCCGTCACGCTCATGGTGGTGCCGAGGTATCCGTGGGCCTCCCCGCTGATGGCGGCCACATCCCGATAGTCGCCGTTGCCGACCCCGGCATACACACCGGTGTTGCTTCCCGTGAGTCGCCCGGGATCCATCCCCGCGTCCTCGAGCGCGTGCCAGGTCGTCTCCAGCAGCAGGCGCTGCCGCGGATCCATCATCCGCGCCTCGATCGGCGTGATGCGGAAGAACCTGGCGTCGAACTTGTCGATGTCCTCGAGGAAGGCGCCCCGGCGGGCGGCGCTGTCCGCGCCGTGCGGATCCCCGGCGACCCCGTTCCAGGGGCCGGGGTCGCGGCGTCCGTCCGTTACCAGGTCGGCGCCGGCCTCGAGCAGGCGCCAGAACGATGCCAGATCGGGCGCTCCCGGAAATCGACAGGCCATCCCCACGATCGCGATGGCGTCATCCTCGTCCTGCACGCGGGGTTCGCGTGCCGGCTCCGGTGCGGCTTCGGAGACGGGAACTCCTCCGTCTTCGACCAGTTCCCCCGCCAGGTGCTCGGCGAGCGAGCCGATGTCCGGGTAATCGAAGACCAGCGTGTTCGGCGCCGTGTAGCTTCCCGCCAGGGCTCGGTTGAGCCGATTGCGCAACTCGACGGCCATCAGCGAATCCATCCCCAGATCGAAGAACCCGACCGTCGCCGCGGGGGCCGACGGCAGCCGCAGCACGGCCTGCACCTCGCCCTGGAGGAAGGACACCAGCACGTTCTCCCGTTCGGCGGCCGGAGCCTCTCTCACCTGGGTAAGGACGTCCTTCGGGGCGGCCGCGGAGTCCGCCTCGGCATCCGACGCCGCGGACAGGAGCTCCTCCAGCAGGGGAGGACGCTCTTCCACGGCCTCTTCAAACACCGACCAGTCCATCGCCATCACCACGGACGTCGTCACATCCTGACGCACCAGGCGATCGAATGCCCGGAGTCCCTGCTGAGGCGTGAACCAGCGCCCGCCGAGCGCCGACCGGCGCTGGTCGATCCGTTCGCGCTGCTCCGCCGCCTCGCCGATCTCCGACCACGCCCCCCAGGCGATCGCCTGTCCCGCGAGCCCCAGCGCGCGCCGGTGTCCGGCCAACTGGTCCAGGAAGGCGTTGGCGGCGGCATGGTTCGCCTGGCCGGGATTGCCCATGACCCCGACCCGGCTCGAGAAGAGGACGAACATGTCCAGGTCGCGATTCACCGTCGCGCGGTGCAGATGCCACGCACCCAGGATCTTGGGCCCGAGCACCTGTTCGAACCTCTCCCAGGTCTGGTTGGTGAGGGCGCCGTCGGAGAGCACGCCCACGCTGTGGATCACGCCCGCGAGCGGGGGCAGCCGCCGGTCCATGTCGGCCAACATGCGGTCCAGCGCGGCCGCGTCGGCCACATCCGCCAACGCGACCTCGACCGTCACCCCGCGTTCCCTGAGCGCGCGGATGGTCTCCTCGGCGGCTGCGTCCGGCGCGCGGCGCCCGTTGAGCACGATCGCCCCTGCGCCCCGGTCCGCGAGCCATTCGGCCACGGCGCACCCGATCCCGCCGAGGCCGCCCGTCACCAGATAGGTGCCATCCTGGCGCAGCCGGCCACCGGAGAGCGGGGGCGCGGTCACGACGATCTTCCCGAGATGCCGGGCGGAGCGCATGAAGCTCAGCGCCGCGCCCGCCTCGGCCAGCGGCCATCGGCTGTGGACGATCGGTTCGAGATCTCCGGCGGCAATGCGCGCCATCACATCGCGCAACACCCTCCCGACCCACTCCGGATCGGTCTTCTTCAGGACGTCCAGCTCCAGGATGTCGTAGGAGACGTCCGGACGGGCCGCCGCCATCTCGTGCTCGGTCAGAATGTCGCGCCGGGCCATCTCCACGAAGCGGCCTCCGTGCCTCAGACAGGCCAGGCTGGCGTCGATGAAGCCCTCACCGGTAAGGCTGTTCAGCACGATGTCCACCCCGGCGCCGTCCGTCGCATCGAGGATCTCTTCGCCGAACGCCGTGGTGCGGCTGTCGAACACATGTCTGACGCCGAGCGACCGCAGGTACGCCTGCTTGGGGGCGCTCGCGGTGGCGTAGACCTCCGCGCCCGCAGCCTGCACCCACTGGATGGCGGCCAGACCCACGCCGCCCGCGCCCGCGTGAATCAGAACCCGCTCGCCGGGCTCCAGTCCGGAGTACTCGAAGGACAGGGCAGCCGAGACGAAGGCGCTGGGGATGGTCGCGAGTCCGGTCTGAGAGATATCCGTCGGCGCCGAAGCCACCAGTTCCTCGTGGGTGATCATCATTGGCCCGAACGCGCCAAATCCCATCCCGACCACGTGGTCGCCCACCGACACCCGGGACACCTCGGCCCCGATCTCGACGATGCGGCCGCACATCTCCCTGCCCAGCAGCCCCTCCTCGATGAACCCCAGGGAACGGAACACGTCCCAGAAGTTGAGCCCGGCCGCGCCCACGGCGACGCGGACTTCCCTGGGCTCCAGGGGACGGGCCGGCAGCGGCTGCACGTACGGCCGGTCGAACACCCCGCCCTGATCCGGAGCCAGCACCCAGTCGGGTTCCTCCGGCAGCGCCAGCCGTTCGGCCTCCGACTCCGCGCGGATCAGGCGAGCGACCCGCCGGCGCCCGAAGCGGTGGATGACGTGGTTCTCGGAGTCGGGATACAGGAGTTCGTTCACGAGGTCGGGTTCGGGCGCCATCTCTCCCGGATCCAGATCGATCATCCGGGGCTGCAGGTGCGCCGCTTCCCGGGCCACGCCCTTGCCGAAGCCCCACAGAACCGCGCCGGCCAGCTCCCCCCCGCGCTCACGCTCCAGCACCTGCGCTCCGCGGGTCACGAACCAGATGCCCTTTTCCGGGGTCAGGCCGGAGTCCGCCACGCCCTGCGCCAGGGCCAGGGCGGTAGCGCCCATCCGTTCAATGTCGTCGGCCACGTCGCCGGTCGTCGCGTCCTGACCGGCACCCTCGAGTGCCATCAGGTGCGCGACACCGCTGAAGGGTACGTCACCCGGAAGGCTGTCGATCAGCGATCGCCAGGACTCGCGCCGCTGCATCTCGACCGTCGCGGCAAAGACGCCGGGGCCGTTCGGCTCGGGCAACTCAACGTCCGGTTCGCCGCCGATGGCCAGCACCACCGTCTGGTTGCGAGCCGCCAGGTCGGTTGCCAGCTGCGCCGCCGCGCCCCCCTCGTCCGCCGCCAGGATCCACGCGCCGGGCGGCTCCCGCACCTCGGCGGGCCCCTGCGCCACGATCACGCCCTTGTCCGGGGTCCGGTCCGTGTCGGCTTCGTCCACCCCGAGCACCTCGACCCCCTCGAAACCGGCGTCGCCGAGCGCGCGTCGCCATACCGCCGGGCTCGCCAGGGCATGATGCGGCCGGTAGTCGTCGGCGAACCGCCACCAGCCGTCGAGCTGCCCGAACGTGAGGTCCATCCACCCCAGGCCGCTCAGGTTTTCGAGCGCGACCAGCTGTCCCGAGGGCGCGAGCAGCCGGCGGCAATGCCCCAGCGTCTCCTCCAGGTATCGCGTCGCATGCAGGACGTTGGACGCGAGCAGGAGGTCGTAGCCGTGGGCCGCAAACCCCTGCTCGACGGGATCCTTTTCGATGTCCAGCGGACGGTACTCGATGCATCCGCCCCCATCTCCGAAACGGGCCTCCGCTTCCGAGAAAAAGCCTGCCGAGATGTCGGTGTACATGTAGTCGAATCGTCCCTCGGGCAGCAGCGGCAGCACGGAGGCCGTGGCCGAACCCGTGCCCGCCCCGACCTCGACCACCCGCAGGCGGCGTCCTTCGGGGAGGGCGTCGACGAGTTGCCGGACCGCTTCTTCGAGCAGCCGGTTCGCCGCGCGCGCGACGGGTGCCTTGAGATACAGGTCGGCGGCGGTCGGCTCTCCGCTGCTGAACAGCAGGGTGAGCGGATCCTCGCGGCCGCGCAGCACCTCGGGGAGGGCTCCGCCCGACCGCCTGAAGAGCCCCACCTCAGTCAGGCCGTGGGGATGTCGCCGGGCCATCACGGCGGCGTGCGCGTCCGGTTTGGGCGGAAGGACTTCCGGCCACGGATCTTCCGATCCCAGCACCACGACGAAGCCGGATCCCTCCTCGACCAGCACACCCGACTTGGCGAGCATCTCGAGCATCCGCCGAAATACGCGGCTGTGCTCCGGCATGACGCGGAGTTGCTCCCGCAGAGCCTCCGGATCCACGGCCGCGCCCCGGCTTCGCCGCCATCCCAGCGCGTCCAGGGTCGCGAGCGCGTACGACCAAGACCAGTGCTCGAGATCGGTCAGCAGGGCATCCCGGTCATCCGGATCGACTCCCGCCTCGATGAGATGTTCCGGGAACAGGCGGGAGGCCGATTTCACGGCTGCGGGGCTGGGGAAGAAGTCCGCCGGGGGCATGCCCGGCGGAAGGGCGCGTTCCCGCCACACGACCTCGTAGAGCAGGTCGTTGACGCCCTCGACCGTCGACAGCAGCGCCGCGCGCGTCGCCCGCTTCACCGTGTAGCCGCTCAACCCGCCAAGCAGCCTCCCCTGCGGGTCGTAGATGCGCAGCTCACCGGTCAGGACCTCGGGCGTTTCGTCCGCATTCGCTTCCGCCGCGACGGACCCCTCGTTCAAGCGTACATGGCACAGCACCTGGTCGGGCAGGCGTCCCGTCGTCAGCCAGCAACGTTCCCAGCCGAAGGGCAGGTAGGTGACCGAGCCGTGCGGTCCGGTCAGGTCGCGGGCGGCTCCCACGACCTGAAAGCAGCCGTCCAGGACCAGCGGATGAACGTCCAGCGCGTTCGAGCCCAGATCTTCCGGAAACGACACCTCGCCCAGCGCTTCCCCCGGAGCGGACCACGCTCTGCGCAGCGTGCGGAAGGAGGGGCCGAGCTCGACCCCGGTCCCTGCCCGGGCGCGGTAGTAGTCCGCGACGTCCATGGGCGAGAGGCGGGCTTTCAGGCTGTTCAGGTCGATCCGCCCGGGGGCCTCCGGCGGAGACCCGTCGGGTGACACGCGCCCCTCCACGTGCATCGTCCATTCGTCGTCACCGCCCCTGCTGAAGAGCTGGAATCGGCGCGATGCCAGCGGATCGCCGGCGTCCAGCACCAGTTGCATCCGGCGCGCGGGCTCGCTCCTCCCGTCCCCGGAGTCCTCCTCCGTGAACACCAGCGCGTTGTGCAGTTGCACGTCCTCCACGGCCGCGGTCGCGCGCCCCTCGACGCGCGAGGCCGCCACGGCCATCGCCCCGTACAGCGCGCCCGGCGCCACGACCCGTCCGAACACCCGGTGATCGTCCAGCCACTCCGGATCCGAGGGGAACAACTCCGTCTCGAACGTGACCTCGCCGCGCGCCGTCTCGTGCCGGGATCCCAGCAGGGGATGGCCGGCTCCGAGCACCCGCCGCCTGGGGGCCTCGAGCCAGTGGCGCCTTCGCTGGAACGGATAGCCGGGGACCGAGATCCGCCGCCGGACCTCCCCCGCGAACAGCCCCTCGAACCGGATCGGGAGCCCAGCCTGATAGGCACCCGCGACCGCCTCCGTGAAGTCGCCGCCTTGGGGCGCCGCCGGGTCGTCGGAGGGTGGGCTCAGCGTCGAAATCACCGCGGGCGTCAGAGTCCCGGCCGACTCCGGCCAGGCCGACAGCGCCATCGGGGCCAGCACCGAGCGTGGCCCGATCTCCACCACCAGATCCACGCCCAGCTCCGCGAGCGCTTCCACGCCGCTGGCGAACGCCACCGCCTCCCGGGCGTGGCGCCTCCAGTAGGAGCCGTCGAGGGCCTGGCCGGGCTCGACCGGCCGGCCGGTCAGGTTGCTGACCACGGTCAGGGAAGGGGAGGCTACCGCCACGCCCTCCAGGGACTCTTCCAGCGCGGGGAGGATGGGCTCCACCAGGGCGCTGTGGAAGGCCTTCCTGGTGTTCAGGCGCCGTACCCGAATCCCCTCGGAGTCGAAGTTCGCGGAGATGGTTTCGATCTCCTCAACGGGACCGCTGACCACCTGGTGGGTGCCGTTGTCTCCCGAGATGCTGAGTCCGATGCCGGCGGACGCGGCGTTGTGCGCCTGCACGGCCGCCGCCACGCGCGCAGAGGGCGCGAACACCGCGGCCATGGCCCCGTCCGCCATCCCCGACATCAGCGCGCCGCGCGCACAGGCGAAGCGCATGCCGTCCTCCAGGCTGAACACGCCCGCCGCCTGCGCCGCCGCCAGTTCGCCGACGCTGTGACCCACCACCACGGCGGGGCGCACTCCCACGCTCGACCAAAGGGCAGTCAGCGCGCATCCCAGCGCGTAGAGGGCCGGTTGCTCCCAGGCGGTGTCGCCCAGTTCTCCCCGCGCCCCGCCACGGCCGAACATGACATCCAGCAGAGACGCGCCCCTTTCGTCGCGGACCACCGATTCGCAGCGGTCGAGGACGGCCCGCGCCACGGGCTCCGTCTCGTACAGTCCCCGGCCCATCCCGACCCACTGGCTTCCCTGTCCGGTGTAGGCGAACGCCACCTTTCCGGCGGCGCCCGGCCCTGGAATGTCCCCGCCTTCCGTCACTGCCTCCAGCTGCCGGCGGAGTGACGCGGCGTCCCGGAACACCACCCCGGCGCGATGGTCGAAATGGCTGCGTCCCACGCCCGCGGTCCAGGCCATGTCCGACAGGAGCGGTTCCGCGTCGGCTCCTTCCATGGCCAGCTGGTCAGCCCGTTCCTCGAGCCACGAAAGATACCGCCCGGCCGATTCCCGCAGCGCGGTCTCCGACTTGCCGGACAGAGGCAGCAAACGCGCCTGGCGCGCCTGCAGGTCCCGGTCGGGCAACTGCAGATGCCCCAGAGTCGCGGGAAGCGCCACCTGGACCGATTGCCGCGATCCCGCCGCCAGGGGACCCTCTTCATCCGCAGCCCCGTTCGGGCCGCGATACTCCTGCACTACGAGGTGAGCGTTCGTTCCGGAGATGCCGAAGCAATTGACCCCGGCCACCCGAGCGCGGCCCGGACGGTCCGGCCAGTCCATGGTCTCCGAAGTGACGCGCAGCGGCATGCGATCCCAGTCCACCGCCGGGCTGGGATCGTGGAAATGCAGGTGCTTCGGGATGATGCCTCGCCTGACCACCAGCGCCGCCTTGATGAGCCCGACGACCCCTGCAGCCGACTCCAGATGGCCCACGTTCGTCTTCACGGAGCCGATCAGAAGCGGGTCGCGGGCGTCGCGTCCCCTGCCGTAGACGCTGGATACGGCGTTCAGCTCGATCGGGTCGCCGACCGCGGTTCCGGTTCCGTGCGCCTCGACGTAGTCCACCTCCAGCGGATCGACCCCCGCCTGGAACAAAGCGTCCTCCATGACCTGTTCCAGAGCGGGCGTGTTCGGCACGGTCAGGCCGACACCGGTCCCCCCGTGGTTCACCACCGAGCCCCGGATCACCGCCCAGATCCGGTCCCCGTCCGCCACGGCGTCGCTCAGGCGCTTGAGGACTACGACGCCGCAGCCCTCGGCCCGAACGTAGCCGTTCGCGGAGGCATCGAAGGTCTTGCACTGCCCATCGGGGGACAGCATCATCGCGTCCGCGCGCAGCTCGTAGATGCGCCCGTTGAGGATTGCCTGAACGCCACCCGCAAGGGCGAGGTTCGCCTTGCCCTGCTGCAGATCTGCGACCGCGTCGTTGATCGCCACCATGGCCGAGGCGCAGGCGGCGTCCACCGCCTTGGCCGGGCCGGTCAGCCCGAGCACGAACGAGACGCGCCCGGCGGTCCCGTTCAGGTTCGTGCCGCTCAGCGCGTACAGGCACGCCGCCGCCTCGGCGGGCTTGGCCGAATCCACCACCAGCATGCGGTACTCGTCGTTGCTGATCCCCGAGTAGACGCCGGTGCGGCTCTCCCTCAGGCGATCCGGGTCGATGCCCGCGTCTTCAAGCGCCTGCCAGCTCACCTCCAGCATCATGCGCTGCTGTGGATCGAGGAGTTCGGCCTCTACAGGGGATATCCGGAAAAAGGCGTCGTCGAACCGGTCGATGTCGTCGACGAATGCGCCGAAACGGCAGCCCTCGCTCTGGACCGCATTGTCGCCGAATATCTGGCCCCAGCGCCCCTCCCCGGAACCGGGAACCCCCTCGACCACAGCGTTTCCTCCGGTCTCCAGCAGGCGCCAGAAGGCTTCGATGTCGTTTGCGCCCGGGAACCGGCACGCCATGCCGATGATGGCGATCGGCTCTCCGGATCCGGACGCAGACCTGGAGGCTGAATCAGGCATGGAAGCTGACATATCTCGTTTCCTGCGCTTCCCTCGAAGCGGATGTCGATACTTCGTTCGCGTGAAGGGTGAGAGCGACCTGCGTTTGCGCACGGTCCCGTTACAAGGATAGCCGCACTCCGTTGGAGTGGCAGCACCGCGCCGGCACGACGAAGGCGCCGCCGGACCGATCCGACGGCGCCTTCTTCCAGTGTTTTCTGCTCAGCCCGGCACGATGGCCGCTGGCCCGAACAGATACGATCACTCGGCTAACGGCGATCGCTTGCCCATGCCAGGCTGAACAGGGTACTTGGACTAGACAATTGATCACCTCCTTTTCATGAGTCGACATCGGGCCGAACACCGGCGGGCCCAGGCCCGCGGTCCGTCGGAGAACGCCATCTGAGCGATTCCCCAGCGGCCCGCCACCCCCTAATGGAGCAGTTGCCGAAAATTACATGGCCGTGACGCCTGCGGCAAGCGAGGGGCGGGACGCGGGGGATCATTTGTTTCCGGCGCAGGCGGGATCGGACGCCCGGTGCTGCGAGCGCAGCCTTTCGTCCCGGGAGAGTGAGTTGGATTCCCGCCGTGCCCGCCTCAGACACGCGGCAGGACGGCTACGCCTCCCGGAACGCCTTGCGGAAGAGCATGAGGGCGACCGCGATCGCGATCCCGATCCACAGGAATCCCCAGGCCATGGTGGGGATGCCGGTCATCTCGGCGAGCATGCGCGCGTCGGACTGGAGTTCCGGCCGGTCGATGATGTCGCTCTTGATGTCGAGGATGGCGTACAGACAGCTGGTGAGCCCGAGCGCGGTGAGCAGTACCCGGTTCGCCCGCGCCGGGAGCTTTGCCGCCGAGGCGAAAAGGGCCAGCCCGAAGAGCAGGCCGAAGCCGAAGCCGAAGCCGTTGCGCACGTACAGGAGGGTGAGCACGATCACCATCACGCCCACCGCGCCGACGATCCACCGTGACGGCCGGGCGCCGGCGCGCGCGCCCATGAGCAGCAGCGCGCCCCAGCCCAGGCTCCCCAGATATCCTGCGGACAGTGTCAGGAACGCGTTCCCGCCGGGACAGTAGCACACGCCGCCCTGGGCCGGGTCGAGTTCGATGCCCTCGATGGTGCCCCCGGTGGCGAGCGCCGCGATGCCGTGGCTGATCTCGTGGAGGAGCACCACGAAGACCTTCAGTGGATAGACGACGGGTGTATCCCACGCGAACCAGATCGCCCCGAAATAGAGGGCGAAGCCGGCGAGGAAGACGAGGCGTCGTTTGGTCTGGGGGTTCATGCCGGATAGGTACGTCGCGCGGAGGCGAGGGGTTCCAGAGCCGGCGATTCCTGCGGCAGGAGCGTCAGGGCGCCCGGCCCTCGAGGATGGCCGCGAGCACGCGCGCGTCGATGTTGCCGCCCGACACCACCGCGACGACCGGGCCGTCGCCGACGCCGGGAAGGTCGCCCAGCCCCGCCGCCACCGCCGCCCCGCCCGCCCCCTCCGCGACCACGTGCGCGCGCTCGGCCAGCAGCCGGATCGCCTCGCGGACGTCTGCGAGCGACACGACCCGCGACCCGGCCAGGAGCGCGCGGGCCAGCGGCCACATTCCGGGCAGCAGGCCGGCGCCCCCGATCCCGTCCACGAACGACCGCTTGTACGGGACGTCCACCGGCCGGCCTGCCCGGAGCGACGCCGCCAGCGGGGCCGCCGTCTCCACCTCGGCCGCGAACACCCGCGTCTCCGGCCGCAGCGCGCGCACAGCCGTGGCGATCCCGCACGAGAGCCCGCCCCCGCCGAAGGGAACCACCACCGCGCGCACGTCCGGCAGGTCTTCCACGACCTCGAGCCCGATGGTGCCGTTGCCGGCGATCACGGCCGGGTCGCTGACCGGGTGGACGAAAAACCCCTTTTCGCCGGGATGGCCGTAGTCGCGCAGCACGGCCCACCACTCGGCGAACGGTACCGGGACGGAGGTCGCTCCCAGCCGAGCGATGGCATCCAGCTTGGCCGCGGGCGCGGTGTCCGGAACGATCACCCGGCAGGGGATCCCGCGCCGCCGGGCCTCGTACGCGACCCCCTGGGCCATGTTGCCGGCGCTCCCGGTGTAGACCCCGCGCGCCAGCCGGGCGCGGTCGGCGAGCGCCATGGCGTTGGCGGCTCCCCGGATCTTGAACGACCCGATGGGCTGCAGACACTCGAGCTTGAGCCACACCTCGGCGGACGCCCCCGCCGCCCCCAGGCGCACCAGCGGCGTGCGGATGGCGGCTCCGGCGATGCGCTCGCGCGCCGCCCGGATGTCGGCCAGGTCGATGGGCCCGACCGGCTTCATCCCGCGGCCGCCCCCGGACCAGGCCGCGCCTCGCGGTCCTCGAGCGGATTCATCCACGGACTGCCTGTAACGCCGCCGCGATGCCTTCGGCCGCGCGGGCAATGCACCGCTCCCCGATCTCGCGGCTCATCCCGCGCGGGTCCCCCAGCACGCCGTTCGAGGTGACCGCTCGCAGCCCCTCTCCAAATATCCGCTCGGCCAGCGCCGCGTCGAACCCCCCCACATATCCCGCCTCGGCCAGCTCCGCCCGCACAAGGTCGGGGCGGATGCAGAGCATCTCCGAACTCTCTGCGATGTCGGCGTGACCGCCCACGCGATCGGTGAGGCCGGGGGCCACTTCCCGCACCGCACCCTGCCACAGCCCCACGAACTCGAGCAGGTCGGTATATGCGTGCACCGTGCAATCGGGGGCGCCGGCGGCCCCGAGTTCGTCCAGCATGGCCGCCAGGGGCGCGAAGTTGCCTCCGTGGGACGGCACAAGGTACACGGCGCGGAAGCCGTGGCGCGCGAGGCTTTCCACATAGTCCAGGCAGATCGCCCTGAGGGTATCCGTGCTCACCGAAATCGTGCCCGGGAAGCCCATGTGGTGCTCGGAGCATCCCACCCGAATCGTGGGGCCAATGAGGCTACGCCCCAGACGGCGCGCCACCTCGAAGGCGAGCCGGTCGCCACGCGCCGCGTCCACCAGCAGCGGCAGGTGCCTGCCGTGCTGCTCGATGGCACCCACGGCCACCACGACCGAGGTGAACCCGCCGGCCAGAGCCGCCTCCACTTCGGGCCAGGTCATCTCTTCGAGGAGAAGCGTCTTGAGCATGGCTCCAACCTATGCCGGGGCCAGCCTCCGCTCCAGGTGATCGAGGAGCAAGGCGACGGTCACGGCCAACCGACTTGGCCGACCTGACCGGGCCGGGTATACTGCCTCACTCTCGTGCCACCTCAGGGAGAAACCGGAATGCCCGACGAAGCCGACCCCGAGCCGCCACCTCGTCGCGGGCGCACCCCGGAGCGGAGCTAGCCATGCTGCGCCAGGTTCTGCTCTGGGCCTCCGAGAACGCATGGATGGAGCGCCAGATGCGGCGCCGCGCCTTTGCGCGCCGGGCGGTGTCGCGCTTCATGCCGGGCGAGACCGCCGGCGCGGCGCTCGAGGCCGCCCGGGGGCTCGCCGAGCACGACATCTCGACGGTGTTCACCAAGCTCGGCGAAGCCCTCGAGGACCGGGACGAGATCGAGAGGGTGGTACGACACTACGTGGACCTGATCGAGCGCATCGCGGCGGAGCAACTGCCCAGCCAGATCTCCATCAAGTTGACCCAGCTCGGCCAGGACCTGGGCCCGGAGGTGGCGCAGGCCAATCTGGAACGGCTGGCGGCGGCCGCCGCCGCGCAGGGGGACGTCCTGTGGGTGGACATGGAGGCATCGCCGTACGTCGACGAGACGCTGGACATCTTCACCGCCACGCTGGCCCGATATCCCGACCTCGGTCTGTGCGTGCAGGCGTACCTGTACCGCACGGCCGCGGATGTGGAGCGGCTGCTCTCGCTGGGGGCGCGCCTGCGGCTGGTGAAAGGGGCCTATCAGGAACCAGGGGACATCGCCTGGCCCCGTAAGCCGGATGTGGACGAGAACTTCATGGTCCTCACCCGGCTCATGCTTGAAGACGCGAATCCGGGCGCGCCCCACGGCATCGCAACCCACGACACCGTCCTGCTCGGCCGCATCCTGGAGGAAGCGCGGGAGATGGGGCTGCCTGAAGATGCGTTCGAAGTGCAGATGCTCTACGGGATCCGGACGCGCGAGCAGTTGGCACTGAGGCGGCGCGGGATTCCCGTGCGGGTGCTCATCAGCTACGGGCCGCACTGGTACCCGTGGTACATGCGTCGCCTGGCGGAGCGGCCCGCGAACCTGGGATTCGTCGTCCGCAGTGTCTTCACGCGATAGGGATCTCGCCGTCGAAGGTCTGCGGGCGAACCTGCGCGCGGCGGGGATTCCGGCCCGAGAAGAGGACATCGACCGGGTCGTGACGGAGGGCATCCCGGACCGGGCGGTGGTCTTTCGTGCCTTGCTTGCGGCCGCGGGAGACGATTGCATTCCGGACTCTCTGTCGGGATGGTCGCTCGCCGGATCCGCGGCACACGGGGAAGGAAGGGACGCCGCGGATGCGGCCGCTGGCCCGCCCCAGGCCGCTGGCCCGTCCCCGTCCGGTGGCCCGCCCCCGTCCGCTGCTCGCGCGCGAACGGAGCCCGCGCCCTGGCCCTCGACCATCGCCGAGCTGGCGCCGCTGGTGCGCGCTGGCGCGGTGTCTCCGGTGGAACTCACCGAGCAGGCGCTGACCCGCATCGAAGAGGATGACGGCCGGGCGAACGCCTTCCAGTTGGTGCTGGCGGATGAGGCGCTGGCGACGGCGCGTCTCGCGGAGGAGGAGGTGCGGCGCGGGGCGTGGCGCGGCCCGCTGCACGGGATTCCGGTCGCGGTCAAGGATCTCCTGGCAATGAAGGACACGGCCACCACGTCAGGGTCGAAGGTCTTCGCCGATCACGTCACCGACCACGACGCGGCGGCGGTAGAGCGGCTGCGCGCGGCGGGGGCGGTGATCGTGGGCAAGACCCGGCTGTCGGAGTTCGCGTACTGGCCGGGCTCGACCAATCCGCACTACGGGCCCACTCCCAATCCCCGCGACCCCACCCGCGACGCGGGTGGGTCGAGCAGCGGCTCGGCGGCGGCGGTGGCGCGCGGCATGGTGTACGCCGCCCTGGGGACGGACACGGGGGGTTCGATCCGCATTCCGGCGGCGCTATGCGGGGTGGTGGGCCTCAAGCCCACCTTCGGGCGCGCGAGCCTGCACGGCTGCATGGCGCTGGCGTGGTCGCTCGACCACGTGGGCCCGCTGGCGCGCAGCGTGGAGGATGCCGCGCTCGTGATGGCCGCCATCGCGGGACCCGACCCGCGCGACCCCCGCACCCGACCGGCTCCTCCCTTCGCGGTGGCGGGCTCGCCCGGCGACCCGGCGCAAAGCTCGCGCCGCCTGTATGCCGACCTGCCCGGTGTCCGCGTCGGTGTGCCCGCGGACCTGCACCTCGCCGCACCCCTTCAGGAGGCCGCCGCGCGCTCGTGGGCGCGCGCCAACCGTGCGCTGGAGCAGGCGGGCGCAACGCTGGTGGAGGTTGACCTCGACGAGATCCACATGCTCCGCCAGGTTGCCGTGCTTACGCTGGGCGTCGAAGCCGCCGCGCATCACGCGCCGCTGCTCAGGGCCCACTACGACGACTACGGCGAGTTCTGCCGTGGCCGCCTGGTGGCCGCCTTCACCTTCTCGGCCCAGGACTTCCTCGGGGCGCAGCGGCTCAGGCACTGGATCCGCATGCGCTGGGATGCCGCGTGCCGCCACGTGGACCTGCTGAGCTTGCCCTGCCAGCCCGGCGTGGCCCCACCTTTGGATATGCCCGCCTCGACGGACCTCACGAATCTGTTCAACGCGCTCGGCTGGCCCGCGATCAGCGTACCCTGCGGTGACGGTGAGCAAGGACTGCCGCTCGCGGTGCAGCTCGTGGCGAAGCCTTGGGGCGAGGCTGAACTTTCGCGCGCGGCGCGGGCGGTGGAGGTGTGAGGAATGCCTGGACGATCGTCCTGATCCTGGCCGCCGCCTGCGGCGAGGACTCTGCCGGTCCCCAGGAGATAGCGGAGGTCCCCGGGCAGCTCGAGCCCGCCGTTCCCCCGGAAGGATACGACGGCCCTGCGGATTTCTTCGGCTTCCGCTACGGCTTCAAGGGGCAGCTGACCCGGACGGGGATCGGCGTGGGGCATCTTCCTCCAGAGGCCGGAGAGATGGACCGTGTTCCCTGGCTATGGATCGGCTGCTTTGTACGGGAAACCCAGGAAGCCGAGTACATGAAGATCGACCCCGTTGAAGGGTCGTCCTTCCCCTGCGGCTTCCGATGGCACGTGGACCACCTGGATGCCGTCGTCGAGTCTCCGCGTACGCCCCTTTGGGAGGCGCTCGTCGTCGTGATCGTGCCCTGAGGATGGCCCGTGCCGGGGAACCCGCGACCGGCTTCGCGCACTCCCTCGCGCACCTGTCTGGACTTAGTCTTATCGACTAAGTCCACTCAGACGAGTTTCCTCCAGGCCTCGAGCGCGCGGGCCACCTCCCCGGGCGCCGCAGTGGCGGCTCCCCGGCGCCCGACGACCACCGAAGCGGCCGCGTTCGCCAGCACGGCAGCGCCCAGGACGTCCGCGCCGGCCGCGAGCCCGAGCGCCAGCGCGCTTGCAACCGTGTCGCCGGCCCCGGTCACATCCGCGACCTCTCCCCTGCGGGCAGGCGGGATGTTCCGACAATGCCCGGCGCGCTCGAAGACGCTCATCCCCCGGCTTCCGCGCGTGACCACCATGGCGCGCGCGTTCAGGCGGCGCAGGAGCTCTCTTCCGGCCGCTGTGACATCGGCGTCGCTGCGAAGGACGCGGCCGAGGACCCCCGCCAACTCCTCTTCGTTGGGGGTGGCCACGGTCACGCCCTGGAACTCGGACAGCTGATAGCGAGAGTCAGCGCACGACGGAATGTTCCTGTTGCGCGCCGCCTGGATCAGGCAGGAACGCACTGCTGGCGCAAGCGTCGCGTAGCCGTAGTCCGAGAGCAGTACCGCGTCGACATCGGAGACAAGCGCGCGAGCCCGCCTGACAAGGTCGTCGATCCGGCTCGCGCCGTACTCCCCGCCCCGGTCGATCCGCAATACCTGCTGCCTGACGGTATTGGCGGCTCCCGCGAGGATCCGGGTCTTGGTGACGGTGCGGCGCTCCGGGTCGCGCAGCATCCCGCGCGTATCGATGCCCGCCGCCCGGAACAGCTCGACCACCCTGTCTCCCTCCCGGTCGCGTCCGACCAATCCCAGCGGAATCGGCTCCCCGCCCAGGGCGTGCACATTGCGGGCGGCGTTTCCCGCCCCTCCGAGGCTCGTATCGTCGCTCTCGTGCTCGATGATGACGACGGGAGCCTCGCGGGAGAGGCGTGTCGCCTGTCCGACGAGATACCGGTCGAGTAGAAAGTCGCCCGCCACCAGGATTCGGCGGCCGGCAAGTGCGTCGACGCTCCTGAGGGCCACGTCGCGCGCGCGCTTCAACCGGTCGTCGGGGTCCATGTCCTCGTCACCTCGGGTGTTGTGGAAGTGCGGCCACGATCGCGCGCGCGGCCGCGAGCAGGTCGTCGCAGATCAGGTCGGGCTCGACGCGCCAGCGGTGGCGCAGGTACTCGATCTGGCCGCGCCCGTAGCCGGTGCGCAGCAGAATTCCGCGCGCTCCGGCAGCATGCCCCGTCTCCACATCCGTGATCATGTCGCCGGCCATCCAGGAAGCAGTCAGGTCCACCCCGTGCTCGCACGCCGCCCGGTGCAACATCCCCGGAAGGGGCTTGCGGCAGTCGCACACGGCCGGCCGTCCCTCGGGAGGGAGATGCGGACAGTGGTACACCGCTTCCACGCGGGCCCCCTCGCGCGCCAGGGCGTCGACCAGGCGGCGGTGCACCTCGTTCAGCACCTCCTCGGTGAAATACCCGCGCGCGATCCCCGACTGGTTGGTGGCCACGAACACCCGGTAGCCGGCCCGGTTGAGCAGGCGGATGGCCTCCCCCGAAAAGTCGTGCAGGCGGAAGCGGTCGGGATGATTGATGTAGCCCACCTCGCGCGCGACCGTGCCATACAGGTCGAGGAAGACGGCTCCCTGAAGGCATGTGCGAGCGGCGGACATGATGCGACAGTATATCGCGCCCGGGAAGGAGGGGGCAGCCCCGCCTTGGTCGCGGTGCGCGCGAAACGCGCGCGAGACTGGAACGACGGGTCTCCCGCTCCTACATTCCTGCCTCTTCGGGGCCATAGCTCAGTCGGGAGAGCGCCTGCTTTGCACGCAGGAGGTCGCCGGTTCGATTCCGGCTGGCTCCACTTCCGCTGAGTCTTCGGGGTCAGAGGCTCCTACGAGGCGTGAGGCTACCTCGCAGGCAATGGAGATCGTGTAGAGGAGGGCTTCGGAAGATTAGCCAGGAGTGGTCGATACTCTCGGACGCGCGTTCCGCGGACGCCCTCGACGGACGGGCGCCTTGGCGAACTTCTCCGGCCAGCCGTTCCTCGATAGGTCGGGCGCGGTGTCAGGGTCGAGACCTCGGGCGGTAGAGCGCTCGTTCTCGTTCATTTGGCCTCCTCAAGCTGATGATCCGGTGCGCGCCGTCGCGAGTCCGGAGTTGTATATTTCTCCCGGACCGGGCAGCGGGCGATCCCGCTCGGACATGTCCGGAATCGGTATCGACCCTCCAACTCGTGGAGGTGGCGTTGGGCCAGAGCGGCAACTCCAATCGCAAGGAGGCAGTTGTGGACCTGAAATGCACGGCGGTGTTCCGGAAAGTTCCCGAGGGCTACATCGCCTTCATCGAAGAATTCCCCGGTGCCAACACCCAGGGCGCCTCCCTTGAGGAAGCTCGAGCGAACCTTCGGGAAGCCGTCGCGCTGGTGGTCGAAGCCAACCGGACCCTGGCCCGCGAGGACGCCGGCGGGGATGCGGTCATCAGAGAGCCGATCACCGTCACGGCGTGAAGCGCCGCGATCTGCTGCGGCACCTGACAGAACACGGGTGCGCCTTCCTGCGGGAGGGCGGGAACCACACCCTCTACATCAACCGGATGGCCAAGAAGGTTTCGACGATTCCCCGGCACAACGAGATCAACCGGGACCTCGCGCGAAAGATCTGCAAAGACCTCCAAGTGCCCCGTCCGCCAGAAAGCTAAGACCGGACGCGCTCTTCGCCGCCCAACTGTGCGGACGAAGCTGATATGAAGTTCTACCGCGACGCGCAGGGACGAGGTGTTGAGCGTGCTGGAGTAGCAAGGCGGGCGGCCCATCGCCGGCTCTGCAGCAACCCTCCATTTGGTGCCATTCTCCGGTCGATCGATTACGTTGCTCGCTCCACGTCCGGGGCCCGCCGGCCCGACCGTCGCAACGACCCGGTGACCTGAGCCCATGACCGAGATCCGTCCCGTGTACCGTCCGAACCGCCCCCGTCTCGCCAGGACGCCGACTCGCTCCGACACCACCCCGCGCTTCCTCTCCCTCGCGCGGGCATGCGCACTCTTCGCCGCCCTGCCGCTGCTCGCCCCCGCGGCCTGCTACGACGGCCCCCGGCCCGTGTTCGAGGACGGAGAAGCGCAGGTCGTCCCCGAGTTCGGGGATTCAGCCACCTGGGTGCGCCACGAACTCTGGGTCGAGACCGACTTCGATTCCGACGGCGACGGCGCTCCCGACCGCGTGCACGTGGACGTGACGCGCCCCGCCGCGACCGAAACCGGGCTCGAGGTCGCCGTGATCTACGAGACCAGCCCGTACTATTCCGGCACCGGCGGCCTCAACTTCGACTACTTCTGGGACATCCGGCAGGAGGTAGGCGAGCCGCCCCCTCCGCGCACGGTGATGCCTTCGATGGACCACATCGAGGAGCAGCCGGTCATCTCCAACTCGCACATCGCCACCTGGGTGCCGCGTGGCTTCGCGGTGGTGCACTCGCAGTCCCCCGGGACAGGCCAGTCGCAGGGCTGCCCCACCGTGGGCGGCGAGAACGAATCCCTCGCCCCCAGGGCGGTGATCGACTGGTTGAACGGGCGTGCGCGCGGCTTCACCGCGGCCGACGGCGGGGAGGAGGTGAGCGCCTACTGGTCCACCGGCAGCGTGGGCATGATCGGGACCTCCTACAACGGCACCCTGCCGCTGGCCGCAGCCACCACGGGGGTGGAGGGGCTGGAGGCGATCATCCCTGTGGCTCCCAACACGTCGTACTACCACTACTACCGGTCGCATGGTCTGGTGCGCTCGCCGGGCGGCTACCCCGGCGAGGACATCGATGTCCTCTACGACTTCATCAACAGCGGCCCGATGGAGAACCGCGACTACTGCAACCGCACCGTCCGCACCGAACTCATGCAGGCGCGCTTCGACCGCGCCTCGGGCGACTACAACGACTTCTGGGCCGGCCGCGACTACCTCAACCACATCGATGGCGTGCGCGCCGCGACGCTCATGGCGCACGGCTTCAACGACTGGAACGTGATGCCCGAGCACAGCTACCGCATCGTGGCCGCGCTGCGCGACCGCGGCGTGCCGGTGCAGGTGTACTACCACCAGGGGGGCCACGGGGGCGAGCCGCCGCTCAGCCTCATGAACCGCTGGTTTTCCCGGTATCTGTACGGGATCGAGAACGGCGTGGAGAACGATCCGGGCGCCTGGATCGTGCGCGGGGCCGACGACCGCCTGAGCCCCACCCCTTATCCGGCCTATCCCCATCCCGACGCGGAGCCGGTGCGCCTGCACCCGTCCGGCGAGGGACGGGCGCGGGGCATGCTCTCGCTCGAGGCCGATTCCGATGTCGGGGAGCAGTCGCTCACCGACGACGCGGGTTTCTCCGGCGCAGAGCTGGCCGGGGCGGAGGCCTCGGAGCATCGGTTGCTGTTCGCGACGCCCGCACTCGCGGACGACGTCCACCTGTCCGGCCTTTCCCGCGTGTCCCTCCGACTCGCCGCCGACCGCGCCGCCGCCAACCTCTCGGTCTGGCTGGTGTCGCTTCCCTGGACCGAGGGCGCGTCGATCAACGGCAACCTCATCACGCGCGGATGGGCCGACCCGCAGAACGCGGCCTCGCTGCGCGAGAGCGCGCCGCTGGTCCCGGGCGAGTTCGTCGAGCTCGCCTTCGACCTTCAGCCAGACGACCAGATCATCCCCGCAGGGCAGCAGATCGGGCTCATGATCTTCTCCAGCGACGCCGACTTCACCCTTCATCCCGAGCCCGGAACCCGGCTCACCATCGACCTCGCGGGAACCGCCCTCGACCTGCCTGTCGTGGGAGGGCGCGGGGCGCTGGCACGAGCGCTGGGCATCGACTGAATCAAGCATCGAAGAAGACCACAGATCCGGGAGGCCGTCATGTCCCGCAGCAAGCTTCGTCCCTCTCCCCTCATCGCCGGGATCGCGCTCATCGTGGTCGGAGTCCTCTTCGTGCGGTGTACGGCGGATCCCACGGACTCCGCCATCGCCGCCGGCCCCGGATCCCACGCCGACCTGGTGCAGCTCTTCGAGGAGTGGCGAGCCTTCGAGATGCCCGAATTCGTGGATGGCGTCCCCGACTATTCCGCCGCGGCGATGGCGCGCCAGCACGCCGAGCTCCCGCAGTGGCAGCTGCGCCTGAACGCCCTGGCCGCCGAGAGCTGGCCCGTCGCCGAGCAGATCGACTGGCACCTGGTGCGGGCGGAGATGAACGGGCTCGACTTCGACCACCGTGTGCGCCGGCCATGGGCGCGCGATCCGGCCTTCTATGTGATCATGTTCCTGGCGGAGAGCGACGTCCCGGCCCATGAAGGCGCCGTGATCCACGGCTGGGTCGATACCTGGACCTACGACTATCCGCTGTCGGACGCGGATGCGGCGGAACTCACGGCCCGCATCGGCGCCATCCCGGCGCTGCTGGAACAGGCTCGCGTGAACCTCGCCGACTCCAACGCCCGCGATCTCTGGCTGGCAGGCGTCCGCGACTTCGCCGGTCAGGCCCGTGACCTCGACACCTACGCCCAGCAGGTCGCCGGCACCAGCGCCGATCTCGACCAGGCCATCGCCGACGCGCGCGCCGCCTCCGAGGACTTCAGCGTCTGGTTGGAGGAGGGTGCCTCCTCCCGCACCGGGCCGTCCGGGGTCGGGGCCGACAACTACACTTGGTACATGCAGAACGTCCACCTGGTCCCGTATTCGTGGGAGGAGCAGGTGACCCTCATGCGCCGCGAGCTGGCGCGCTCGCATTCCTCCATGCGGCTGGAGGAGAACCGCAACCGCGCTCTGCCCGAACTCGAGCGCATCGCCTCCACGGAGGAATACGACCGGCGCCTGAACGAGTCCGTCGACCTCTACATGCGGTTCCTCGAAGAGGAGGAGGTCGAGACGATCTTCGACTACATGGATCCCGCGCTCAGGGCGGTGAACGGAAGCTTCTCGCCCGTGGAGCCCGGCGAACTGCGCAACTTCTTCCAGGAAGTCATCTACCGCGATCCGGACGCCTTCCGTCCGCACATGCACCACTGGATCGAGCTGGCGCGCATGCGCGAGGACCCGCACCCGAGCCCCATCCGGGCCGTGCCCTCGCTCTACAACATCTTCGACTCACGCTCCGAGGGCCTGGCGACCGGCGTCGAGGAGATGTTCATGCATCTGGGGCTTCTGGACGACAACTCGCCCCGGGCACGCGAACTCGTTTGGATCATGCTGGCGCAGCGGGCGGCGCGCGCCCTGAGCGGGCTCAACCTGCACGGCGACGTCTTCGACATGGAGGAGGCGGTCGAGCACGCGATGACCTGGACGCCGCGTGGATGGCTTACCGAGGGAGATCTGGTGCGCGGCGAGCAGAGCCTCTACCTCAGGCAGCCCGGATACGGCACCAGCTACGTCACCGGCAAGATCCAGATCGAGGAACTGATGTCCGAGTACGCCATCCAGGAGGGCGACGACTTCACCGTCAAGCGCTTCTTCGACGCCTTCTACGGCGCCGGCGTGATCCCCATCGTGCTCACGCGCTGGGAGATGATCGGCGAGAAGGATCCGATTCTTGAGTTGGACTGAGTTAGTCGCATCCGGAGGGCGGGCGCCGCTGTTCCGCTAATTCGCCGGGCTTGCAGGATAGTCCTCCCGCCTTCCGGTATCGCCCCCTTGGATGACGAAGTCTCGCCGGTCACGGTACAGGCGCGCCCGGTTCAGGACCTCGTCCCCGGCGTCGAGGTCGACTTCCTCGCACTCCACCATGATCCAGTACTTGTAGTCGTCGAGGAAGAGATACCGGCGTGTCTGGTGGAAGAACCGGCACTCGACGCCCTCGCCCCGGTCGATCCGTTCGCAGAACGCGGCCAACAGCTCCTCCTGCCCATCCTTCTTGACGACGACGTACTCATGGGGCCACGTCTTCCGGTAGGTGACGGCTTCGCGCCACGGTGCGTTTGCGATCAACTCCATGATGTGCGGCCGTTGCTGCGTTCCGTTGTCCACGTCCCCTCCCTGCTGCCCATTCCGCAGTCTGCGGAGCAATTCCTAAACTGCAAGTTGACATCTATACCGCTTTGTGTGTAGAATGTCAACCATCGGTCATGCGGAAGGGGAGCAACGGGATGTTCGGACAACGGCTTCGGCTGGCCCGCAAGCGAGCAGGCCTTTCCCTCCGAGCGCTTGCCGAGCGGATGGACCCGAAGGTCACCGCGCAGGCCATCAGCAAGTACGAGGCGGGCAAGATGATGCCCTCGTCGGCTGTCCTGGTCGGCCTCGGCGACGCGCTTGATGTCTCGCTGGACTTCCTCATGAGCGACCGCGTCGATGTGCTGGACGGCCTCGTGTTCCGCAAGGACTCGGGCACTTCCGCCCGCGACCGCGCCCGGGCCGAAGCCGTCCTGACCGACAACCTCGAGCGATACTTGACCATCGAGGACATTCTCGGCATTCCGCCCGCGGCCGACTGCTTGGAGCACTGCCGCTGCGACCGCATCGCCACCGAGGCCGAGATCGACCAGCGCGCTGAAGAGCTCCGGGAAGCGTGGGACCTCGGCATGGATCCGGTACCCAGCCTGTGCGCCCTGCTGGAGGAAAAGGGAATCAAGGTGGTCGAGGCCGACCTCCCCGAGCGCATCAGCGGTCTCGCGTGCCGGGCCATCGGGCGGGGGAGGATCGTCGCCGATGCGGTGTTGGTGTCCAGCCGGACCAACGTCGAACGCAAACGCTTCACCTTGGCCCACGAACTCGCGCACAAGATCATCCGGTCGACCGGCAACCCGGCCATCAAGCTGGAGGCGGCGATGAACCGCTTCGCGGGCGCGTTCCTCGTCCCCGCGCGGGATCTCCTGGAGAAGGTCGGGGGGAGGCGACGCCGCGTCACCTACTACGAGATCGCCCGTCTCAAGCACACCTACGGGGTCTCGGCGGCGGCCATGCTGGTCCGCCTCGGTCAGGTGGGTGTGCTGCGGGCGTCCGCGGTCCGGCGCGCGTTCGCGACGTTCGCCCGGTCGTGGCGTACGACGGAACCGGAACCGATGGGCGACGAGCAGGGATTCGGTGCGTTCGAGAAGCCGCAGCGCTTCAGGCGGCTGGTTTGGCGTGCCGTGGGAGAGGAACTGATCTCGCCGGTTCGCGGGGCGGCGCTGCTGGGGGAGCCGCTAGAGGTGGTAGAGTGGCAGGTTAGCGGGCCAGGGGTGGGATGAGGGGCCTAAGCAATCGGCTCCACGCGGGCAATGCCCTCTCAAGGACCAGGGGGCGATCAGGTGATTGACGCGGTCGCCCGGTGGGCGTACGCGGTATCTTGCCCGACTCGCATGGCCCGCGAGAGGTTGCGTCGACCCGCAGGGCCGGTAGGTCCCCCTCTCCTGAAACCAGAGTGATACATGGAGATTCTTGATCCTCGGAACGAAGTCCCGAACACCCCGGTCGGCCAGATCCTGACGCACGAAGGACGCTCGATCGCCCTGGTCGACCTCGGACGAGACGCAAGCAATGCCCTGCGAGCATCCTGGTCCACGGATCAACCGTTCCAATCCGGCGGAGTGGTGGACACCAAATGGCTCCTTCCGATGCTGGGCACCGGGAGCACCGCCGCGTCGTCGCTGCTCGCCGGCAACGTCTTCCTGGCGACCGCCAATCCCGCGACGCTGATGACCATCGGCACCGGGGTGGGCTCGGCGGTAATGGGTCCGACCGGGATCGTTGCGCAGGCCCCGTTCGTTGCCGCCAGCAGTGCCCTGGTGCCGGTTGTCGCACCCATGATGCTCTTCTCGACCGTCTCGTCGGTCATGCTGTGTGCACGCCTCGATCGAGCGCAGCAGACGCTCGGTCGTCTCTCCGACGTGGTAGAGCGCGTTCGAGCCCTTCTGGACGCCGAGGATTACGCAAGGCTCGAAGCCGCGGCCGAACGGATTGACGAAATCCGGTCCGAATTCGAACACTCCCGCCGGTTCGCCAGCGACGTATCGGCCAGACTGGCCAAGATCGATCACGACGTGAGTGTCCTGCGTTCCAAGTACGGACTCCTGATGAGCGGGGACGTGAAGTCGGAGAAGGGCGCGCGGGCCGCGGTTTCGGATCTCAACCGGTTCTTCCTGGCCAGTCTTCAGGATGTCCAGATCGACGTGCTCCAGTTGCTCCTGGCGATCCAGAACGATCCCGATGTCGTCGAGTTCCGTCTGTCCCGGCTCCGGGAGAAGCTCCAAGGGTACGCCGAGCGATTCCGGCAGGTCCGCGGTGACGACCGGGTCGGAGCCTACCACAGGGAATTGAAGGGGCAACTGGACAAGTCAACGGGCGTGGTGCCCCGGGTGTTGATGCCGATGCGGCGATTTCTGCCCAGTGGCCTGCGGTTTGGGGATCTGGCCGCGGAGCTGGACAAGGTTCGGGACATTCGGAGGGACTTCGAGGCGGCGCAGATGCGCGCCGCGCAGTGGATCGATGCGACCGATGCCGTTACGGACGAGTCGCGGCTGCCGTCCCTCATCTTCTACCGCGAGCCCGAGGGTGAGCAGGCGTTGCGGGCTCGGCACACGCACGATATTCGCTTGGAACGGGCGGCGTAGTGCGTGGTCTACCGGAGGGCAAACGGATCATCGAGGAGCAGGCCCGCCGTCAGGTGCGCACCTTTCTCGATGAGTTGAGGAACGGGACGACCAACTACCGGACTGTCGCCAGCCTGGGCGATCAGGTGGCGCAGGAGTACCGGGGAAGAGCCGTGTTGGAGTTGTTGCAGAATGCCCACGATGTCCTGGGCGGCAGCGACGACCCGGGCCAGATCTCGTTCGTCCTGAACCCGTCTGCCGAACAGCCCGAACTGCTGATCGCCAACAGCGGGCGGCCCTTTCGTCCCGAGGATTTCAGCGGAATCTGCGAACTCGCGCAGAGCCCCAAGGATCCGAACGAGAGTGTTGGCAACAAAGGGCTCGGCTTCCGGAGCGTGCTCGAACTGACCACTTGCCCGGAGGTCTGGTCGACCGCGCCCGCGGAAGACAAACCCGCCTTTACGTTCGGCTTCCACCCCGGAGTGCTTGATCCGATAGCTCGAGTGGCCATGCGGCTCTTCAACGGCGACGCGCCGACCGACCCCGCATTCGGCCTGGAACCGGTCGTGGACTGGTCGGAGAAACAGATCGACGAATACCGGAGCCGCGTGTCAGGGAACAGCGTCACATCCGTGGAACAGGTCGACACGTGGCTCTTGGAAGAGGTCAAGCACCTGTCGCCCTACGTACTGCCGCGTTTTCTCGGCGATCCACCGCCCCAAGTGGCGAAGCTGCTCGAAGATGGCCATGTGACGGTCATTCGCCTTCTACTGGACGGGGGGAGGGCGGGCAGCGCGACGGAAGCAGTCCAGTCGGTTCGAGAGCAACTCGTGGCGTTGGACGAAGCGGCGATGGTGTTCCTGCGTCACCTGTCGGTGTTGCGGATCGCCATTGACGGAGATCGCACGGAGCTCAAGCGCGAGGCCGATTCCGAACGCTCCGGTCCCGTGCCGGCCAACCGTTATGAGCGACTGAGGGTGAGCAGGTCGGCGGCGGACGCCAGCGATGTGACCCAGCGGTCTTTTCACGTCTGGAGCCGCACCTTCGGCGGCGAGGACCAGCCGACGGAAAGCGAGCGTGTCGCCGCCGCCGTCCGCCACCTTCCGAATCGGTGGCCGGAGGTGCGGAAGGTGAAGGTCGCCGTCGCGGTCGAGGAGACACGAGAGGCACGGGAGGGCGCTTTCGTCATCTTCCTTCCCACCACGGTGAAGACTGGTGTCGGCGCGCATGTGAACGCTCCGTTCTACGGATCTTTGGACCGGAAGAAGATCGACTTCGGTGACGAATACAACGAACTACTGCTCGAATTGGTGACGGACCGGGCACTCGAAGCGGTCCTCGAGCTGGTGGAAGGTTCCCCAGAGCCGTGGCGGGGCCGGGCGGTGATCGATCTGGTTGCGCAGGCCGGTTCGTCGGCGTCCGACGCTCCCGAGCTGACGCGCCGCCTCCATGAACGCGGCCGCAGCCGGGAGGACTTTACCTCCCTTGATCAGATGAAGCTGATCCTGTGCGATGGCGGCTGGCGGCGGCCCGCCATCGCGCGAACGATGCCGAACATCCCGGCCGACGATCCCTTCGGCGAAGCGGAGTGGCGCGGGCAGGCTGGATTCGATGTGGCATCGTCCACGCTTGACGAGCGGCGCGAGGCCGTCAAGGCCTTTCTGCGAGCGCTGGACTGCTCGCCGGATCCGACGGACGGGGAGTGGGCGGACACCCTGAAGCGAATGGCCGACCAGATCCGCCGGCACCAGGTGGACGCCCAAGCCGACCGATCCCGTTCTTCGGAGGTGCCGCCCGACTGGAACATGTTCTTGGAGAGTGTGCTCGCCCTGCTCCCGACGAGACTGCGGTCCGAGCCCAAGAAGCCGAAGGCCGATGCTCTCGCCGAGGCGAAATTCCTTCCCGCCGAGGACGGACGGCTGCTCTCGGCGTCCGACGCCAATGCTGTTCGGATCTTCTTTCAGCCTCGTAGCGGTGCCGACGACGCTGCGGATTTCGTCGGCTCCGTTCCGGGCTCCCTCAAGGAGCGGGTGGCATTCCTCCACCACGACGTAGAGACGCACGAAGGACCACAGCGCCGGCGGACCGAAATCCAGAAGTTCCTCGACGGGCGGTTCGTGCAGAGCTTTCGGAGAGCCGATCTTCTCCGAGTCGTCATCGTCCCGTCGCTTCCGGACCTGCCGGCCGCTCATGGCAGCCTCGAGGCGAGGAAGTGTGCCGACGCGCTGGCTTGGAGTCTGGAATTGATTGGCCCGGAGGAACCGGAGGGTCTGTTGGATGACCTGGCCAAACTTCCCGTTGCCTGCACCAACGGCTGGTTCGCGATGAAGGAAGCCGTGTTCGGGCCGGGGTGGCCCGAACGCTCCGGCGACCACCTGCAAACCCTGGCAGATGGCCTCCCTGGCGAGGAAGGCGTGAAGCTCCTACGGAATGCACTCCTGCCCCCCGACGACGACCGATGGTTCCCCCAAGGAGACAATCGTGGCGCTGGCGGCAGCCAGCCGGACAGGACCGACCTCGCTGATCGCGGCGACCAGTTCGCCCGTGCGGGGGTGGTGGACGGGCTGCGGCTCGAAGCCTGCGAGCCGATCCGCTATTGGATGGAAAAAGCCAGTCCGATGCTCCCGGACATGGCTCCCGATTCCGTACCGCAATCGGCGTGGGCGGACTGGCGCGAAGCCGTTTTGGAGCAAGTCAAGCCCAGGAGGGACAAAGACTTCCCATACGAACTCCAAGATGTCTGTTGGCTTCCCCTGCTTCATCGTGAGGATCTCGACGCCTTAACTCATGCGGCCCTCTCGGGCCTCATTCTGACGTCCCTCACGCGATGGCCGAAGGGTTGGGACGAGGTGACAATCGGATTGAGGCATGCCCGGTGGGATTGGACACAGCGGATCACATCCCCGCTCAAACACTGGCTGTCCACCGCGCCATGGCTTCACGACATCCGCCCCGGTGGAGAAGGGCTCGCGCGCGAAGGCCTGCAACCGCTGCACCGACGCTGGTTCGTTCCCAAGTCCCTTCTTCGAGGTCAGATCAGCCGCTTCCGCCACCTGTCGCCGCTTTCGTTGCCGTTGGCCCAACGGCTAAGCGAAGACGAAGAGCGACTCGAAGTGCTCGAGAAGCTCGGGCTCAACGTCTACCCAACCGACGACGACAGGACTGGACCGGCCCTCTTGGAAGCCTTGGCCGATGTCGCAAAGGCACTCGCCGACGGCGCGGGCGCGACCGGCCACGACGCGATTCCCGCTGGCGGGTTTGATGTGCTCCTTGGCCAGATTCGTCATGGTTGGAGACACTTGGACTTGGATGAAGAGCTTCCCACACGGTTCATCGTTCGCACGAAACCGCGGATGTTGGCGGTCCGCTCGCCCAAGGAGCTCAGTGACGTCTATCTCCCCGGTCATGGTTGGCGCACCCGTCTGTTGCGCGAACACGGTCAGTCGATCATCGCCATGCGGCCGGAGGAAGCGTCGAAAAGGCCGCTTCGCGACCGTCTCGTCGAGTTCGGAGCGAGACTGGCTTCCGGGCTGGAGGAACACTGCCTGATCGATGATCGTCCGAGCGCCCAAGTTGAGGAACGAAAGCAAACGCTCGACGCGGCGGGCTTGGGCTGGCTTCCGATGGTGCTGCTCGCCCTTCACGCACACGGAGGCGCCAACCCGTCGGGACCGGCGACCGAGGCGTGGCGGCGAGCGGCCAAACGGCTTCGCGGTGCCTGTGTTCAACAGTGCCTGTCCATCCAAGTGGAACTACGGGATGGGGAGCGATCCGTCGCACGCAGCGAGCCGCCGGCACATTGGCTCTCGCGGCAACGCATTCTTGTCCTGCGCCGTGACATCATGCGAGACGGCTCCTACGAGGAAGCAGCCTCAGCGTGCCAAGCGATTCTCGACCGCCAGGATCTTCTCAAGGATCTTCGTCTCGTGCTCGGGGCACTGGACGGCAATCCGCGACCCACCGGGAGACAGATCGAGGCGGCCTTGGACCGTGCAGAGATCGATGCCGTGGCCGGAGCCGACATCCGGCATCGCTGGGAGGGCGAGACATCTACCGTGGTTCACCGGATTCGGCCGGTGTTGCAGCTCCATGGCATATCCCACGACGATCTTGGCACGGCCGCGACGGACACCGCAGGGCTCACCAGGTGGCTGGCAGCAAACGTCTGTATCCCGAAATGGTCGACCGAGGACCTGCTGGCGGCCGCCCGCGATTGCCACGACGACTTTGCAATGGGATTCACGGCATGGCGAAGGCTGGGTAACGACGCGGAGCTTCCGAAATGGAACAAGGCGCTTTCGGTGCTCGAAGACAAGTACGAGCAGGTCAACAATGCACAGTCCGACGCCCAGGCGAAGCGCTACCTGGACGAAGTCGCGCCCGTGCTCCGAGCCTTCGCCCGGCATATCGCCACGGCGGACGCACAGGTGCCCATCGAGGATCAGGGCGAGCTGTTTTCGAAGATCGACCAAGTGCACGGGCAGCTCGAGGGCAGCACGGAATGGACCCGTCTCTGCGCGGAGTGGTCCGCCAGCCATTGGAGGGTGCCGTTCAGCGCCGTGCTTGGGGTGCTCCGCGCGAAATTCACGGAGATTCCTGAGGTCCGGATGCATTGCGGTGCCCTTGATGGCGTGACGACGGTTGGCTCCCTGCGGTCGGCGCTCGAGCGAAAGGGTGTGATTCTGGATCCAGATCCGCGCGAAGTGGCGCGCGGCAATCAATACCGCCTCAGTCGGTTAGTCTGCGGAGTGCGCGAGTGCTACGAAGCGTGGCGCAATAAGAAGAAGGGAGCCAAGTCAACGTCGAGCGCGAGGGGCTTCGAAGCTCGCTCGGACGCCTCCATGTACCTGCGGGACTGGCCGGATGACGACCTGCTCGAACGCGCGAAGCTGGCGGTCGCCGATGGCGACTTCTGGGTTGCGGTCAAGGAATGCGCGACAATGGAGCAGATGCGCGAGAGGCTCGGCATCACTCTTGAGGACCTGGAACGCACTAAGGGGAGGCGTGTGCAACAGGATGCCGAAAAGGAGCGGCAGGCGAGAACCGTCGAGGTCGCCGGAGAGCCATTCGAAATCGGCGGGCCCGTGTCGTATAGCGAACTCTTTGTCCGACTACTAAAGCTTCCCGACCCCCCGGGGCTTGTCGAGGGGATCGGTCCACCACCGCCGGGGCCGGCCGTGGGCGGCGGAATGCGAACGAGCGTCTCCAGCGACAGCGAGCTCTCCCGGCGCGGACGCAAGACGTCACACCGGCATGGCCCGCCCGACCTCCCCGAACTGGTGGGAATCGTCGGAGAAATGCACGCCTTCCGCTTCCTTGAGGCCAAGTTCGACATCAGCCCGAGCGAATGGGTCTCCGAGTCCAGAACCAAAGTCGTGCCCCTGCTGGACGCTGAGGAGGACGTAACCAGCGACAGCCTCGGCTACGATTTCCGGTTCACGCGCGACGAAGTGACTTGGTGCGTCGAGGTCAAGGCGACGAAGGGTGACGGCCTCGGGTTCGAGCTGCCGTCGAGCGAGCTCAACGCCGCATCCCGCATCGCCCCGAGAAGAAACGAGCGGTGGCGCATTCTGCGCATCGTGAAGGCGCTGAGCAAGCAGCCAGCGTGCTACTGGCTTCCGAACCCGTGCGAACCGGGTCCGGGTGAACGGCTCCGGCTCGTTCGCCAGGGTGGTGCGGCCGTCGAGTATGCGCTAATCGAAGGACAGTGAAGACGACCGATCCGCTGCCGACACTCTTCCATCCGGGCCAGAAGAGCTATGAAGCCCATGCCCTTCCCATCGCGCCGGATCCATCGGCTGCGCCTGCGTGCTGGAACCGAAATCCGTGCGGCTACTCCGTCCTTCGTGTAGATGTGATGGCTTCCACGGATTCTTCTCAGCCGCCAGCCGCGGGACTCAAGCAGACGGCAAAAGCCTTTGCCGCTTAACGTCTTCAAACAGCGATCTCGATGATTCTGTCCGTCCCCGAGACTGGAACATCCGAAGCATCAACCGAGAGGCATCCTTCGACCGCCTCTCTCACGTTTTCCAGCAACTCGTCAAGCGACTCGCCTTGGGAGACGCATCCACTGATGGCCGGCACTTCGGCCCAATAGCCGCCTTCCTCTGCCTCATGGACAACGATTGTGAGCTTCATGACGCCATGTCCCGCTGGTGTGGTGGATCCGATTCCGCCGTGTGCGTCCGGGACCTCGTTGAGCGGCCCTTCTTTCCAGCCGCACCTGGCCGACCAGCTCGACCCTCAGACTGAGATCCAGCACCCTCGCGGCCTGGGCGAGCGTATCGAGCCGGGCACCTAAGGTACACCATGTCACCTTGGTCAGGAGGAGCCCCCTACCAGGATCCCGATGTGTTCCTCCCTGCTACCGCCGGTCACCTCCCTCCCGGAGGCGGCCCCCGATACGTCCGCACCGGCGGCAGGTGCGCGCCCGTGAGCCCCTGAGGGGCGGGCTCGCTCACCACCGACAGGTTCAGCGTGCCGATTCCGTCGATGGAGGCGGAGATCTGCTCGCCCGGCTGCAGGAAGCGCTGTGCCCCCCGAACCGCCGTGCCCATGCCGACGCCCCCGGAGGTGCCGTTGTTGACGACGTCCCCTGGGAAGAGGGTGATGATGGAGGAGCCGTACTCGATCAGCTCCCAGAGGGAGTGGATCATGTCGCCGGCGGTGGCCTCCTGCATGCGCTCGTCGCCGACGTCGAGCGTCTGGCGCAGAATCTCCATCGGATTCCCGTAGAATTCCTTCGGCACGATCCAGGGCCCCTGGGGCGCGAAGGTGTCGTGGCCCTTGCCCACGAACCAGTCGGAGGTCATGGGGTTGCCGCCCGGCGGACGGCCGCCGCGGTCGGAGATGTCGAGCGACACCAGGTAGCCGAACACGTACGTCTCCGCGTCGTTGGCGGACACGTACTTGGCGGATCGGCCGATGACCGCGCCCAGTTCGACCTCCCAGTCGATGCGGTCGCGCCCGTAGGGAAGCACCACTTCGCCCCCGTCGCCGATGACCGCGCCCTTGCTCGGCTTCAGGAAGAGATAGGGCACGCCCCGGTTCTCACGCCGCTGCCGCCGCGCCTCGGCCCGCTCCTCGTCGGTGCCGGTCTCGTTGACGTGGCTGTAGAAGTTGACCGCGGCGTTGAGGATCTTGCCCGGGTACAGGATGGGCGGGAGGGTGCGCACGTCCTCGAGGTCGTGTACGTAGGACGGGCGGCCCGCGCCCAGCATGTCGTTCTCGACCAGGTGGTTGACGACCTCGTAGAGGCGACGCTGGAGGCCATACTCATAGCGCTCGATCAGCTCCAGCATGTCTCCCGGGGCCTGGACGCGGGCATAGTAGGGATCGCGTTGGAGAGCGGTGTTGGCGGCGTCGACTTCGACGATGAGCTGGTCGCGCAGTACCAGCGACACGGTGGGCGTGCCATCGATCTCGAAGGTGCCGACCTTGAAGGGCTCGGCGATGTCCGGGGCGCCCTGAGCGGACGCCGGCAGCGGCATCACCAACAGAAGCAGTGTGGCCAGGATCCGGAAAGTGCGCATGTTGTCCTCCGCTGGTTGACTTCTTCGGACCAACTCCGGCCTTGGGTCGGGTGGGCGTTTTTCGCAGCGAGTCCGCGGGTTCGCGCCGCACCCTTCGCAAGACTGCACAGTTACGCCCGGCCCGGGACTCTGTCAAACGGATTGCATGGCTCTGTCTCGTCGTCTACCGTTCCCCTCCGCGCAGATCTCCCTCCGCGTACATCTCTCCGGCAGCAGGTGGGTCATGAAGACGATCCGTTGGTTCCTCGCGCTTTCCATCCTGGTCACCGCTCCGCTCGCGCTCTCCGCGCAGCAGAAGGCCCCACTTGACCACGACGCCTATTCGATCTGGAACCAGATCCAGGACGAGGACTTCTCCCGCGACGGCCGCTGGCTGGTCTACCGGCTCGTGCCCGGGGACGGCGATGCCACGCTGGTGGTGGAGCACCTGGAGGACGGGCGCCGCGTAACGGTGGCCCGGGGGGCCGATCCGGGCTTTAGCGCCGACAGCCGCTTCCTGGTCGCGCTGGTCGAGCCCGCGGAGGAGGCGGTGGACGCGGCCCGCGCCGAGGGGTCGCGCGACGCTCCGGGCGACTCCCTGCTGATCCTGAACCTGTCCGACCTGTCGGAGACGCGCGTCGCGGAGGTCCGGTCGTTCCGCCTGCCCGGCGACGGCGGCGCCTGGATGGCGTACCTGATGGACGAAGACGCCGGCGATGACGAAGACGAGGAAGAGGGCCCCGCCCAGCGGGGAGAGGGCGATGACGACGACGGGCCGCCCCGCCTCGACGACGGCACCGACTTGGTGGTGCGCGACCTCTCCACCGGCCAGGAGCGCCGCTTCGACCATGCGGTGAGCTACGCCTTCTCCGGCAACGGCGGCGCGCTCTACTACACGGCGTCCGGGCAGGACGGCGCCGCCGACGGCGTCTTCCGCGTGGGAACGGCCGGCGAGGCGGAGACGGTCACCGGCGGGGAAGGGCGCTACCTCGGGCTCGCCGTCGCCGACGACGGCGCGGTCGCCTTCCTCACCGACCGCGACGACCGCGGGGCCGGGGCGCCCGCCTTTTCGCTGTACGCCGCGCGCGAGGGGTCGGCCGCCGCCCAGGTGGCCCCGGGCGCGGAGGCCCTCCCCGACGGCTGGGCTCCGAGCGAACACGGCGGGGTGTCGTTCTCCGGTTCAGGCGCGCGCGTCCTCTTCCACAGTGCGCCCCGGCCCCTTCCGGATCCCGAGGACGAGACACCCGAGGACGAGCGCGTGCGCGTGGACATCTGGAACTGGAAGGACCCTCTGCTGCAGCCCATGCAGTTGGTGCAACTGGACGACGAGCTGGAGCGCAGCTACCAAGCGGTGCTCGACCTCGGGAGCGGCCGGGTGGTGCAGCTCGCCACCACCGAAGTGCCCGACGTGACCGTGGCCGACGACGGCGACGGGGCGGTCGCGATGGGCAGGAGCGGCCTACCGTACCGGCAACTGGTGTCGTGGGACGCCAGCTACGTGGACCTCTACACCATCGACGTATCGGACGGCTCGCGGCGGCAGGTGGCCGAGCGGGTGCGGGGCCAGGGCACACTCTCGCCCGGCGGCGGCTACATCACGCGGTGGGACGGCGTCCGGCGCATCTGGGTCGCCATCGACACGGGCAGCGGGGAGGAGATCGACCTCACCGGCACGATCGACGCGGGCTTCGACAACGTGCTGGACGACCGGCCGGATCTCTCTCGCTCCTACGGGGAGGCGGGGTGGACGGCGGACGATGCCGCCTTCCTGGTCTACGACCGCTACGACATCTGGTCGGTCGACCCCACCGGCCGCGCCACTCCTCGCAACCTCACCCGGGGCACCGGGCGCGCCTCCGACACGCGCTTCCGCTACGTCGACCTGGACACCGCCGACCCGGTGGTGCCCTCCGGCGAGGTGTACCTCTCGTCCTTCCACCTGTACGACAAGTCGTCCGGCCTGTGGCGGGGCGACTTCGGCGAAGGCGCCGCTCCGGAGCCCCTCATCGCCGGCGACGCCCGCTACGCCGGCCTGCTCGGGGCGCGGAACGCCGAGGTCTTCGCCTACACCCGCTCCACCTTCCAGGAATTCCCGGACCTGTGGGTGGCGGGCCCGGAGCTCGACGACGGGCGCAAGGTCACCGACGCCAACCCGCAGCAGTCCGACTACCTGTGGGGCACCGCCGAAATCGTGGAGTGGACCTCCATGGACGGCATCCCCCTCCAGGGCATCCTCTACAAGCCGGAGGGGTTCGACCCGTCGGAGGAGTACCCCATGATGGTGTACTTCTACGAGCGCTCTTCCGACGGTCTGTACGGCTACACCGTGCCCGCGCCGGGCAGCTCCTCCATCAACCGCAGCCTCTACGTCAGCCGCGGCTACCTGCTCTTCGTGCCCGACATCCCCTATCGGGACGGTTACCCGGGCGAGAGCGCGCTCGACGCCGTGGTCCCGGGCGTCCTCGAGCTGGTCGAGGAAGGCTTCGTGGACGCGGACCGGATCGGCGTGCAGGGGCACTCCTGGGGCGGCTACCAGATCGCGTACATGGTGACGCGCACCGACCTGTTCGCCGCGGCCGAGGCGGGCGCCCCGGTCTCCAACATGATCAGCGCCTACGGGGGCATCCGCTGGCAGTCGGGACGCAGCCGCGCCGTCCAGTACGAGCGGGGACAGAGCCGCATCGGCGGCTCGCTCTGGGAGTATCCGCTGCGCTTCATCGAAAACTCGCCCATCTTCACCGCCGACAAGATCAACACGCCCATCCTCATGCTGCACAACGACGAGGACGGAGCGGTGCCGTGGTATCAGGGGATCGAGCTGTTCGTGGCGCTACGCCGTCTGGGCAAGCCGGTGTGGATGCTCAACTACAACGGCGAGGCCCACGGCCTCAGGCAGCGGCACAACCAGAAGGACTGGGCGATCCGCATGCAGCAGTTCTTCGACCACTACCTGAAGGGCGCGCCCGCTCCGGTGTGGATGGAGGAAGGGGTGCCGGCCATCATGAAGGGCAGGACGCTGGGGCTGGAGCTCACCCGCGTGCGGGCGATCTCCGAGGAGGAGCCGGGCCGGTAGCCTCGCGCGGTTCCGTCCTCGCGCGCGCTCGTTCCCGGATCTCGTCCACGGTCCCGAGCGACGACCGCTGCGCGGGATCCTCGGAGGCTAGCCGCGCCAGCGCATGGGCGCGCCGCGGGATACCGCCATGGCCCCGCTGCGTACCAGGGCGTCGGTCTCCGCGATCCGCCCGGCGCTCTCCAGGAAGCCGTCGATCCTGGGGCCGCTGCTGGTGATCTCGATGGTGAAGTGGCCTTCGTGCTCGGCGAGAATCGACCCGCCGAACTCCGCAACCAGTTCCTCCAGTTGCGCGCGGGTGCCGGTTGCCAGGCGCAGCTTGAACAGCACCAGTTCGCGGATGATGTGGTCGCGCCCGGTCATGTTTCGCAGATCCACGACATCCACCAGCTTGCTCAGCTGCTTCATGATCTGCTCGAGGGTCTCGTCCGAGCCGTTGGTGACCAGCGTCAGGCGCGAGACGGCGTAGTCCTTCGTCGGCGCGACATTGAGGCTTTCGATGTTGAAGCCCCGGGTCGAAAACAGGTCGGTGACGCGGGAAAGCGCGCCAGCCTCGTTCTGAAGCAGGACGGACAGGGTGTGTCGCATGGCGGTCTAAGCTTGCGGGATGGCGCTGGCATCGCAAGATATGCAGGCTCGCCGGAGGGCTTTGCCATTCGGGTGCCTTTGTTCGACTATTCACCACGGTACCACCATCCGTTTCCGTGCCCGCCACGGGAGGCGTCTCCATGACAACCAGCACCGCGCTCCGCGATTCCCGCGCGCACCCGCTCGCGGGTCAGGTAATGAGCGGAGCCGAGATGATCGTCCAGGTCCTGGCCGACGAGGGAATCGACACCATCTTCGGCTACAGCGGCGGAGCGATCCTGCCCACCTACGACGCCGTCTTCCGCTACAACAAGGAAAACGCGGTGGACGGGGTGGAGCCGATGCCGCTCATCGTGCCCGCGAACGAGCAGGGCGCCGGCTTCATGGCGGCCGGCTACGCGCGCGCGAGCGGCAAGGTGGGGTGCGTGCTGGTGACCTCCGGGCCCGGCGCCACCAACTGCGTGACCCCGGTGCGCGACTGCATGGCCGACTCGGTGCCCATCGTGGTGATCTGCGGCCAGGTGCCCACCGCCGCCATCGGCACCGACGCCTTCCAGGAGGCCCCGGTCACGGCGGTGATGGGGCCGGTGGCCAAGCACGTCTTCCTGGTGACGAAGCCGGAGCAGCTCGAGGCCACCATGCGCACGGCCTTCGAGATCGCGCGCACCGGCCGGCCCGGTCCGGTGGTGGTGGACGTGCCCAAGGACGTGCAGAACTGGACCGGGGCCTTCCACGGGGAGGGATGCCTGCCCATCCCCGGGTATCGGCGCCGCCTCGACGCGCTCCGCGCCCGCAAGCTGAGCCACGACCGGTGCCGCGAGTTCTTCGACATGCTGGGCGAGAGCCGCCGACCGCTCATCTACGCCGGTGGCGGGGTGGTGAACGCCAACGCCTCGGAGCCCCTGCGCCGGCTGGCCAACGATTTCGGCATCCCCGGCGTGACCACGCTGATGGGGCTGGGCAGTTTCGACACCACCGCGCCGCTCTGCCTGCACATGCTGGGGATGCACGGCACCGCGTTCGCCAACTACGCGGTGGACGACTGCGACCTGCTCATCGCCGTGGGGGCGCGCTTCGACGATCGCGTGGCCGGGGTACCGGCCAAGTTCGCGGCCAGGGCCCGGCGGGTCGTCCACTTCGACATCGATCCTTCGGAGATCCACAAGGTCAAGCCGGCGGACTGGCACTACACCGGGATGCTCGGGGAGGCGCTCGACGACCTGGTGGCGTACGGGCACTCCATCGGCTTCCGGGCCGACTTCTCCGACTGGCACGCCGAGGTCGCCGCGCTCAAGCGCGACTACGCCCTCGACTACGACCGCGAGAGTTCGCTCATCCAGCCCTACTACGTCATGGAGGTCATGAACCGCATCACCCGCGGCAACGCGATCATCTCCACCGGCGTGGGACAGCACCAGATGTGGGCCGCCCAATACTGCGACTTCAGCGAGCCGCGGCTCTGGCTGACCTCGGGGAGCATGGGCACGATGGGGTTCGGGCTTCCCGCCGCCATAGGGGCCCAGTTCGCGCGCCCGGACAAGCTGGTCATCGACGTGGACGGGGACGCCAGCATCCGCATGAACCTGGGCGAGTTCGAGACCGCCGCCTCCTACGATCTTCCGGTCAAGGTCATGGTGCTGAACAACTTCGGCGACGGGATGGTGATGCAGTGGCAGCGCCTGTTCTTCAAGGGGCGGCTGTCCGCGAGCGACAAGTCGCTGCGCAAGAAGAACTTCGTGCTGGCGGCGCAGGCGGACGGCTTCGAGTACGCGAAGCGCCTGGATCGCAAGGAGGACGTGCCCCGGGTCGTCAAGGAGTTCCTCGAGTTTTCCGGCCCCGCCTTCCTGGAAGTCGTCATCGACCCGGAGGCGCACGTGTATCCGATGGTCGGGCCGGGACTTTCCTACCAGGACATGGTCACCGGCGACCACATCCCCAATCGCTACGAGGACCGGGGCGCGGAGCCCGATCCCTCCGATCTGTTCTGAGGCAAGATGATGCGCGTTCTTCCCCTCCTCCTGCTCGTCGCCGCCGCGTGCGCACCCGCCTTCCAGGTCGAGGAGGCGACCATCGCGGACATCCACCAGGCCATGGAGGAGGGCCGGATCACGGCGGAGGAGCTGGTGCAGGGTTACCTCGACCGCATCGAGGCGTACGACCGGCAGGGCCCCTACCTGAACTCCATCATCACCGTGAGCGAGTACGCGCTGGGGCGGGCGCGCGAGCTGGATGCCGCCTTCGGCGAGTCCGGCTTCACCGGTCCGCTGCACGGCATCCCCGTGATCGTGAAGGACAACTACGACACCCACGACCTGCCAACCACCAACGGGACCCTCGCCTTCCGCGGGGCAATTCCGCCCGACGACGCCTACCAGGTGCGCAAGCTGCGCGAGGCGGGCGCGATCATCCTGGCCAAGTCCAACCTGGCCGAGTTCGCGTCCAGCGGGGCGTTCACTCTCAGTTCCGTGCTGCCGGGATTCTCCCGCAACCCCTACGATCCGACCCGGGTGACGGCGGGTTCGAGCGGCGGCACGGGAGCTGCGGTGGCGGCCAACTTCGGCGCCGTCGGGCTGGGCTCCGACACCGGCAGCTCCATCCGGGGGCCTTCCTCCCACCAGGCGCTGGTCGGGTTCCGCACCACCATGGGGCTCACCAGCCGCGACGGGATCGCCCCGCTGAGCGCCGCGCGCGACGTGGGCGGTCCCATGACCCGCACCGTGGCCGACGCGGTGGCGGTGCTGGAGGTGATCGTGGGCCAGGATCCCGCGGATCCGGTCACCTTCGAGAGCGAGGGGCGGGTGCCCGACAACTACCGCCAGTTCCTCGACGCCGACGCGCTCCAGGGCGCGCGTATCGGCGTGCTGCGCCAACTGTTCGAGGAGGCGCGCGACTACGACGATCCGGGCTCGCTGGGAAGCGGGGTGCTCGTCCCGGGCGAGGAGATGCCGTCAGCGGACCCGGAGGCGGGGGAACAGGAGTCCGGCGCGCGCGAAGGACAGAACCAGGAGCAGCAGGGAGAAGAGCAGGAAGACGAGCCCACCACCATCCACCCCGAAGTGCTGCGGGTGATGGAGCAGGCGCTCGAGGACATGCGTGCCGCCGGCGCCGTCATCGTGGATCCCGTCGAGATTCCGGATCTGGACGACATCCGCGGCGACTTCCCGAGCATCAGCCGGCTGAAGCATGACTTCGAGAAGTACCTGGCCACGCGTCCCGAACTGAAGTTCAGGACGCTTGACGAGGTGGTAGAGTCGGGCGACTTCCATCCCTTCCTGCGCGCCAGCATGGAGCGCAACCGGGAAGTGGACTACGTGCCCGAGGAGCACGAGGATTATCCACTATACCTGGAGACGCAGCAGCGGCTGCAGGACGCCGTGCTCGCGGTCATGGAGGAGCACGAAGTCGACGTTCTGGTCTATCCGACCTACAACTACCCGGCCCGGCTGATCGGCGATGAGAACACCACCTACGGGGCGAACAGCTCGATCCTCTCGCCCCCGACCGGCTTTCCGGCCTTCAACGTGCCGATGGGATACTCGTTCGGCACGCTGCCCGCGGGACTCCAGCTCCTGGGACGGCCCTTCGACGAGCCGACCCTGATTCGCATCAGCTACGCCTACGAGCAGGCCACGCAGCACCGGCGGCCGCCGCCGTTCACGCCTCCGCTGAGCCGCTGAGGGCGGCGGACCCCCTGACAGCGGAAGCCGGGGGTCAGCGCGGGCCGGCGGCTCCCTCGAGCAAGTAGCGATCCGGCCCTCCGGAAGTCGTCACGCTGGAGACTCCACAGTTGGCGAGCAGCGCCCGTGCGTCGGCCTTCCCGCTGTCCGAGGGCGCGATGACGTCCTCTCCCTGCTCCGGCTCGTCGGTGAGGGCCCCGAGCAGGCCCGTGTCGTGGTCCGCGATGCGGGTCGCCACGACCCTCAGGTTGGTTTCTCCAGAGGCCGGGTTGTCGAAGGCGGTTGCGGTGAGCACGTCGTGGTAGGTGTTGCCGGTGAATATCTGGGTTCCCAGGCCTGATGTCTGCCTGCGGCCCCGGACAAAGCCGGCGTCGCTGTTTCCGTCCTCGATGGTGTAGCCCAGAATGTTCAACTGAGCGACCGCGCACTGATACGCCGTCTCCCGTCCGGGCGGAGCCACGCCGTAGTAGGAGATCGGAGCCGAGGAACAGGCGGACATCGCTACAGCGGCGAACAGCAGGGACCTCTTCATGCGATCCTCCTCCCGAGGTGAGTGGGGGATGGCTGGCCGCACGGAGCGAGGCGGTCCGCCATGCCCATGAACGCCAACGGCGATCGGGTAACCGTACACCGGCGGTGGCGCCAGGTTACGTCCCCCGGACAGGGTAACCGAGCACCCGGCAGCGTGGCTCGTGACATGCGCGTCGGCCGGGTGTAGACGAGCACAGACACGCCGTAGAGAAGGAGGGGATGGTCCATGTCCAGCCGAGCCAGCGCAGGCACGGGATTGGTCGCGGCATGGATGCTCGGGTCCCTTTTTCTCGTGGCGCCGGAGACGGTGGCCGGACAGTCGAGGACCGCGGTCGATCGAATCCGCGAGGCCGACCGCAGCGTGGTGCGGGTCGTCACCCTGCTCCCCACCGGCTTCGGCACCGGCAGCGGGGCGGTGGTGGCTCCCGGCATCGTTCTGACCAACCATCACGTCGTGAACGGTGGCGCGGGGCATCAGGTGATCTCGGCGCACACCGGCGGCATGAGGGAGGCCCGCGTGCGGTGGGAGTCTCCCGAACTGGACCTCGCCGTTCTCGAGGTGGACGGTCTGGTGCTGCCCGAACTCCTGCTCGGGACCATGCCCCTGCAGACGGGCGAGACCGTATGGGCCGTGGGATTCCCCGGCATAGCGGACGCCATCACCGGAAACATGTCGCTGCAGACGACATTGACGCGGGGCGTGATCGGCCCGACTGTACCGGGCGCCGTGGGACGTCAGGGCTGGAGGGAGAGAGCTGGACCAGGTTCAGCATGATGCGGCGATCAACCCGGGCAACAGCGGTGGGCCGCTGATCTCCGACTGCGGGATGGTGGTGGGCGTGAACACCAGAGGTGCCCTCGCGTCACAGGGCGTGTTCGTGGCTTCGCGAATCACCGAGGCGGTGCGCGAACTGACGACCCTCGGCATCGCCGTCAGCACGACCGACTCCCGCTGCACCGATGATGAAGCCAGCGCCGCGAGGGAGGCTGCGGAAGCGGCGGCCAGAGCGGCCGAGCAGGCTGTGCAGGCGGCGACCAGCGCGGCAGCCGAGGCTGCGGAGGCGGCATCCAGCGCCGCGGCGGAGGCCGTGGGGTCGGCGGTGGAGGCTACCGAGAGGCGCATGGAAGCCACCGAAGACCGGGTGGCCCTGGGTCTGTGGATCACGCTCGGCATGGCGGCGGTCATGTTTCCGACGCTGATGTTCCTGACCATGCGCGCGCCGCGCCGCGAGGTCGTGCGGGTGGTCGAGCAGGCGTCGGCGGGGGCGCGCGACCCCGGAAGGCCTCGCAGCTCGGGCCTCTATCTGCCGTTCAGGTACTTTCTGCCCGGCCGCGGGGCTGTAGCGGGAGGCGTTCGCCGACCCGGAGGCGCGGGAGGCGCTCCGCACGGAGCCGCACTTCCGGATCTTCGGTTCGTGGCCGATCCTTCGGACTACGGCGATCCACCCATCGACATCCGTTTTGGGGGCCACAGGCTCCGGCGTGCCGAGGGCGGGCTGGTCATCGGCCGCCAGCCGACCCTGGTCGACGAGGTCATCCACGACCCGACCGTCTCCATGCGTCACGCGCGCGTGATCCGGAAGGGCGGGCGTTTCTTCATCGAGGATCTGAACTCGCGCGAGGGCACGTGGGTCAACGGTGAACGGCTGGTTCCGTTCACGCCCCGGGAACTCTCCCGGGATGCCGTGGTTCAGTTCGGTGACGGGCCGCGTCTGGCCCTTCAGCCGGTGCCGGCCGGCAAACCCGACAACTGAGAGGGTTCGGACATGTCTCGCATCGTCGCTCGGACCGTGGGCCGCAAGGGCACGTGCGATGTCGTGCTGCGTGACGGCAGCGTGTCGCGGTGCCATGCCGAAGTGGTCTGCCTGCCCGAGGGTCGGATCCACGTCGCCGATCGCGCGACGGGGAGCGGCACCTTCGTGCGCCGTGGGGAGGAGTGGCACCCGATCCGGCAGGCCCTGCTCGATCCCGGGGATGTGCTGCGCTTCGGTGCGTGCACCATCACTGCGGGGGAGTTGGGCGCGCTCTGTGTCCGGGCCGATGCCGAGCCGGACGAAGGCCGTTCCTCGCAGGCCGATGCTGGCAGCTAACGCCGAAGGCGGCTCCCGCGAGTAGCCAGCGGTGATCCGAAGACCTCCGCCACGAACTCTGTGGCGGGGTGCGTGGCGAGCGCGTCGGCCGGGCCCCGCTGCACGATCCTTCCGTCCTCCATCACGTGGACATCGGCGTCCAGCGCCACGATGTCGCGGATGTCGTGAGTGATGACCATGGCCGGCACGGCGCTCTCCTCGAGCCGCTCAGCAAGCCGGCGGCGCATGGTCCGGCGCGCGGCCGCGTCGAGTGCCGCGAGCGGCTCGTCGAGGAGCAGGATGTGAGGCTCGGTGACCAGCGCGCGAGCCAGCGCGACCCGCTGGCGCTCGCCGCCCGAGAGCGTGTCCGGCCAGCGCTCGGCGAGATGGTCGGCTTCCAGCTGTTCGAGCACGGCGAGGGCGGAGGCCCGTGCACCGTTGTCCCGCCGTGAAGAGCCCGCCAGCCCGAACCTCACGTTGTCCAGCACGCGCAGGTGCGGGAACAGCCCGTAGCCCTGGGGGACGTAGCCTACCCTCCGCTCCTCCGGAGGGAGGTCGATGCCGCGGGCGGAGTCGAACAGGACGCGGTCGCCGACCGCGATGACCCCGGTGGATGGCCGGTAGGCGCCCGCGATGGTGCGCAAAAGGGTGGTCTTCCCGGAGCCGTTGGGGCCTACCAGGGCGACGGGCCGCCCTCCACCGTCCAGGCGCACGTCCAGATCCAGCTCACCGACCCGCATACGGACCTCGGCGTGCCAGGTCGGGTTCACCGCCGACCCGCCCCTGCGGCCACTGCCTCCACCACCCTGCCCAGACGGCCGCCCGGAAGCGCGCGCAGCCCGAGCAGCAGCAGCACCGCGACCGCGGCCAGCACCAGGGAAAGCGCGACCGCAGCCTGCACGTCCGACTCGAGCGCCGTGTAGATGGCCAGCGGCGCGGTCTGCGTTCGTCCCGGCAGGTTGCCCGCGAAGAGCAGCGTCGCCCCGAACTCGCCAATCGCGCGCGCCCACGCCAGAGCGGCCCCGCTGACCAGCCCGGGCAGCGCCACCGGCACCGCCACCCCGAAGAACGCCCCCACCGGCGACCGTCCCAGCGTGCGCGCGACGATGAGCAGGTCGCGGTCGACCCGGCGGAACGCGGCCGCCGCCGACTGGACATAGAACGGCGAGGCGACCACCACCTGGGTGAGCACCACGGCGGCCGTGGTGAAGGGCACCTGCAGCCCGAGCGCCTCCAGCGGGCCGCCCAGCAGGCCGTTGCGGCCGAAGGTCTGGAGCAGCGCGATGCCGAGCACGGCGGGCGGCAGGACGATGGGCAGGTCCACCAGTTGCTCCACGCCGCGCGCCCAGCGGCCGGAGGAGGCCGCGAGCCACCACGCCAGCGGGGTGCCCGCCGCCACCACGACCACCAGGCTCACCACCGTCGTGCGCGCCGTCAGCCCGAGGGCCGGAAGAAAGAGCGGATGGCGTGCCCCCGCGGCCAGCTCCGCCGGCGACGAGGCCAGCGCCAGCGCGACGACCGGAAGGGCGAGCAGTACGAGCATGGGCACCGCCGCCGCCAGCGACGGCCAGCGCCCGGCGCCCAGGGTGTCGCGCAGGTTCGCCTGCCGGCTCACGCGTTGCCTACTCCGCCGCGAACCCGTGCCGGGCCAGGAGTTCGCGACCTTGCCGGGAAAGGACGAACGTGAGCCATGCCTCGGCGAGGTCGGGGTTCACGCTGCCCTCCACGATGCCGATGGAGTAGTCGGCGCTGACGTTCAGCGCGGGTGGGATTTCGATGGCGCGCACGCCTCCCGCCGCGACGGTGTCGCTCCGGTAGACGATGGCTGCGTCCGCCTCGCCGAGCTCCACCTTGGCCCGCACGAGGCGCACGTTGCTCTCCTCGGAGGCCACCCGCGCGAGTACCGAAGCCGCGAAGCCGCCTTCTCCCGCCGCCTCGGCGCGCCGCAGCGCCCGGCGCGCGTAGCTGCCCACGGGGACGCCCTCGGTCCCGATCACCAGTCGGCTGGCGCGCGGCAGGTCGCGGAAGGACTCGATGCGCGCGGGGTTCCCGGGGGGCACGATGAGCACCAGCTGGTTGTGCGCGAAGATGCGCCCGTCGCGGACTCGGCCGAGCTCCACCAGAGCCTGCATGTGCGCCGGGTCGGCGGAAGCGAACACGTCGGCGGGGGCGCCCTGCTCGATCTGAAGGCGCAGCACCTGGCTGCCCGCGAACGCCAGAACCACGTCGGCCCCGGGGTGCGCCGCCTCGAAGGCGTGCTCCATGGCGGCGAAGCTCTCGGCAAGGGACGAGGCGGCGTACACGTGCAGGGTGCGGGAGGTGTCGGCCGGGGCGCAGGCCTGGAGCAGGGCTGCGAGCAGCAACGCCCACGCGGGACGTCCGAGCGAACTTCGCCTCATGGCCGCGCGCCCCCCGCCTCGAGCGTGCTAGCGTGCCCGCTGATCGAGGTATCGTAACCCGGCAGGGAGGCGGCTTCGGTGCGGAAGCCGGGGTCGTCCAGGGTCTCGAGGAAGCGCGACACGGGCGGCGCCTCGGCGATGTCGGCCGGGATGACCAGGTCGAAGCGCTCCTCCACCAGTGGCACGAACCCCAGTCCCCAGGCCAGCGCCGCGCTCTCGATGGCGACGCCGGTGTCCGCCGCGCCGCAGTGAACCCGCCGGGCCACGTCGAGGTGGCCCTCCGCCACCGGACCGGAGAAGTCAGGCCGTCCAGCCCCTTCACCCGCGAGCAGGCGCGCAAAAAGGTCGTCCGCGCCGGTGCCGGGCTCGCGCCCCACCACCCGCACGCCCGGCCGCAGCAGGTCGGCGGCGTCCCTGATGTCCAGCGGGTTGCGCGCCGCCACCACGAAGCCCTGGCGCCACCGGGTAAGGTTGACCACCAGCATGCGCCTGCCGGGGAAGCGGCGCCGCACCGCATGCACGTTGGCCTCGCTCGACTCCCCGCCCGACAGGTGCAGCCCCGCGATGTGCACCATTCCCGCGGCCAGCAGGTCTAGGGCGCGGTGGCTGCTGGCGGGAATCCAGGTGGCGCGTGCGTTCCCTGAGCCCTCCCCGACGCGGTGCGCCAGGTTGGCGAGCAGGGGGGCGCACCCGGCGACCAGCACGTTGCGCTCGAGTTGTTGCATGCCGCGCACGGGGCGGACGCGGGCATGGCTGGTCGCGTCCGAGTCATCCTTGCGGTTGGGCGGGGCGTCCGAGGGCGTGGCGGCCGCCTCCACCACGATCGCATCCGCCGCCCCGGTCGTGTGCGCGGGGAGGGGGTGGGCCGCCCACCGGCCACCCACCCGGCCGACGGCCACTCGGGAGGAGGGGGCGGGTGGGGAGGCGGTCACGGCGGAGCGGGGGGGTGGGAGGTGAACCTCCAACTCCGGCACGGGCTCGAGCCGGAAGAGGTCCTTGACGGCACAGTCGAACGTGCCCGCCAGCCGGAGCGCGAGCGTCGTGGACGGGACCTGGCGGCCGCCCTCGATCGCCATGATCGCGTGCCGGCTGACCCCGACCCGGTCCCCCAGGGCCTCCTGCGACAGACCCAGATTGCGACGGTGTCGCCGGACGCTGTTGTGGAGTCGCGTGTCGGTCATGGGCAGCTCCCGATCGGGCATCAAGCTCGCCCTGGTCCTCATCGGCCCGCGGCGATGGCCGATGCTTCTCACAGGAAAACACGATAGATCCATGGAGATGTAATGCGCAAGTTACATACAGGTAATGCCAGCATTACATCAAGGGAGCGTCGCCATGTCTCACACAGGCGCGTGACCCGCCATGCTTCGCCATCGGCGCCGCCTACGCTCCCGGGCACGTCCGGTCGACGCGGTAACGGTGCAGGTAGGGCTCCTCAAAGTCTCCGCGTGTCGCTCCCCACACCTCGTTACGGCTCGCGAGGAGGATTGCGAGACGAGGATACCAGGGTTTTGTCGAAGCGCGACCTTCACCGATCTCCAGCCTGCCCTCGAGCCTGCCGTCCGAACCGTAGATCTCCCACACATCGACGCGGTCCTCACGCAGCTCTCGCAGCAACCAGATGGATCCGTCCGTTCCGGCCACCACCTTCCTGACCGGAGGATGGTTCTCGGGAACCCAGAATACGCGCCGGTAGGCACTGCGTTGGCGCTCGAGTGTGGTTTCGAGCAGCTGCATCCGGCGCGAGGTGTAGTCTCCGACCGCCCATCCGGCGTATTCGTCCCCCAGGCGCCGTTCCATTGTGCGGGTGACCTCAAGCGGTTCGTACTCGACCTCCCGATGCAGGAGCGTGTCTCCACCGATCGATATCATCAGAAGATCGAAGGTCGGCGGCGTTGCGTCTTCATGCACCTTCCCGATCTGCACAACTGCGGATCCGTCGGGAGTGAGCGCCGTGAGGTATTCCTGGAGTCCCGGGAGGGCCGGTTCCCTGAGTGGATGGACACGGGGCCATCCACCGGGATTCCTCTCGTTCTCCACGGCGTTTTCGGGCCAATCGATGATGGCAATTGTGTCGAGGACTTCACCGGATCGTGAGATCCGGCGCAGCGCGAGCCCGGGATCGTCTCCTCGGGACGACCATGCTCTCATGTCGCTGAGTCGGCGCGCACCGACGATCGTCCCGTCCGCCAGCATGCGGCCTGGAGTCAGGTGCGATCCTTCCTCTGGCACGCTCAGGTAGAACTGGATGACCTCCTCGGGCACGCGCTCGTCCGTGGTGAACAACTGGATCCGGTTGAAGTCGGCTACCCAAAGCGTGTCTCCGATCCAGCCCAGACCGAAGGCCGACCACTCGATATCACCCGGCCCCCGGCCCGCGCGCCCGATTTGGCGAAGCAGCTCGCCATCGAGGGAGAACACGTTGACTGCGGGCACCTGCGCCTGCGCCACGTACAGGGCACTATCGGGACCGATCGCGAGATCCCGGACACTGGTAACAAGGTCCGTGCTCTCCGCAGAGCCGATCCGCAGGATCTCTTCCAGCCGCCATGGCGTTGGGCAGGCGGTCTGCGCGCGTGCCAACCCCGGAGCGCAAAGCAACAGGACAACGCCACAGATGAGCCGGCTCACGTTCTGCCTCCCTCGGTGGCCGAATAGAAGTGTCGCGTGTGGTTGTACCTCAGGTTGCCCGTCCGCCTCTCACTCATCCACGACCCCACTAGGGCTCGCACGTCCGATCGACGCGGTACCGGTGCAGGTACGGCACGTCGTACTCGCCGCGCGTGGTTCCCCAGATCTCGTCGCGGCTCGCGATGCCGATTCCCAGGCGAGGCATCCAGGGCTTCGCAGTGCTGCGACCCTGTCCAACTTCCATGCGGCCCTCGAGCGCTCCGTCTGCGTCGTAGATCTCCCAGACATCGACACGATCCTCACGCATCTCTCTCAGCAACCAGATCGTTCCGTCCGTCCCGGCCACAACCTGCCGGACCGGCGGATGGTATTCGGGAACCCAGAAGGCGTCGCGGTAGACACGACGCTGGCGCTCGAGTGTTGACTCCAGCAGTTGCATCATGCGGGACGAGTAGTCTCCGGCCATCCACCCGGCGTATTCGTCCGCCAGGCGGCGTTCCATCGTGCGGGTTATTTCGCGCGGTTCGTACTCGACCGCTCGATTCAGGAGCGTGTCTCCACGGATCGAGATTACCACGAGGTCGAAGGTCGGTGGGGTCGTGTCTTCATGCACCTTCGCAATCTGTACGACTGCGGAGCCGTCGGGCGTGATCGCCGTCAGAGGCTCCTTGATTCCGATAAGGGGCAGGTCTCTGAGGGGGTGGACACGAGGCCAGTCACCCGGGTTCGTGACGTTCTCTATGGCGTTGTCCGGCCAATCCATGATCGCGATCGTATCGAGGACTTCTCCGGATCGAGAGAAGCGGAGCAGTGCGAGCCCGGGATCGGCTCCCCGCGACGACCAGGCCGTCCCGTCAACGATGGCACGCATGCCGATGAAGGTCCCGTCCGCGAGCATGCGGCCCGGGGTGAAGCTCGATCCTTCCTGGGGTACGCTCAGGTAGAACTGGATGACTTCGTCAGGTACGCGCTCGTCCGTGGTGAACAACTGGACCCGCGTCTCGTCGGCGATCCAGAGCGTGTCTCCGACCCACCCCACGCCAAAAGCCGCCCATTGGATGTCACCCGGTCCATTGCCTGCACGGCCGATCTGGCGAAGGGGCCTGCCATCGGGAGAGAAGACCGTGACCGCCGGCACCATGGCCTGTGCGACATACAAGGCGCCATCCGGTCCGATCGCAAGGTCCCGAACGCCCGCGACGAGGTCCGTGCTTTCCGCGGAGCCGATTCGCACGAGTTCTTCCAGGCGCCATGGCGTCGGACACACGGTCTGCGCGCGTGCCGCCCCCGGCGCGCAGAGCAACAGGGCGATCATGGCAATCAGCAGACGCATGCGAGCCTCTCAATGACAGGCATCCGGGTTCAATAGCCCGACATCCGTACTCCTCTTCGCGGATCCTCAGGTGAGCTAGCCGCACTCACCCCCAACATGTGTGTGATCAGACTGTTCTGGCGAGAGCCACTGGACAGGGTCGCTCGACCCCTAGCCGATCGGCAGCGCCATGCCGGCCCGAAGAGTGAGAACCCGGTGCCTGGGCCCGCTCCAGTACCGGTCTCCGCCTCCGACCGGGATGAGGCCAAGCGTGTAGAGCAGGTCGAGGCTCACATCGGCCCGGTCCGTCACCCCAACCGCGATTCCTCCGCCCAGGGCGATCCCGAGGTCCATCGCGGCCTCGATTTCGTCCGGTCCCGCGTCGCAGCTGCCGGCCGCGGCGACGTGCTCCGCTCCGAGCCAGCCCGACGCGTCGAAGTCGCAGGACACCCGGCTGGCCAGCGTGGGACCGACGAAGAAGCGGACCGAAGAGCGTTCCCACGACGACAGGGGGAGCGTCGGCACGGCCAGCAGCGTGAACTCGAAGTAGTCGAGCGCCATGTCCACGGTGACCAGCTGGCGGTTGTCCAGCCCGCTCAGCCGACCGCCCTTCTGCGCGTAGGCGACGCCCACCTGGACCCCAAGGTGCTTCGAGGCAGGGAGGGTCGCCGCCAACCCGATGGACATTCTCGCGAGGGACTCGGAGTGCCACACCTCCCGGGCCGAAGGAGGGTCGGCGGCGAGCGTAGACAGGTTGACGCCTCCGGTCAGGGACAGCGTGGCCTGGGCCGAGGCGGGAGAGGTGGGAGTGAGAACAAACAGCATGACGGTGAGAACGAGCGGCAACCGCTTCATTGGAAACCTCCTAGTCGGTGGATGAACGAGACGACGGACTTCTGCATCAGGAGCGCATGAAGGAGGGCTTCGTACTAAGGAGCTGATCGCGGCCGGGGATGGCACCCGGCCGTGGCGCATCGTGATCGACTTCACCGATGGCGCGGTGGTCGATATCCGGGTCGTGGACCGGGCGGTGGGGTTCGTCGTGCCCGGGTGAAGCCGCGCCGGCTTACCCGACCGGCTGTCGCTCTTCGACGCGCGCGGGCATGAGATCGAGATCGACCCTGATCCGATCTTCGCGCTTTCTCGCCTGGGCGAGGTCGTAGGCCGCTTGAAGGCGCATCCAGAACTCCGCGTTGGACCAGCCTGCCTTTTCCAGCCGAATGGCCATCTCAGCGGATATGCCCGCGTGGCCGTTCAGCAGGCGTGAGAGCGTGTGACGCGCCACGCCCAGCATTCGCGCCGCGTCGGTGACGCTCAAACCCAGCGGCTCCAGACAGGTGAGCTGGATGTCGCGACCGGGGTGGGGTGGGTTCTTCATAGGCATCGGGTCGGCCTCCCTGCTTGGCTAGTGATAGTCGACGAGGTCGACATCGTACGCGTTCCCTTCATGCATGCGGAAGACAATCCTCCAGGTCCGTGTGAGCGAGATGCTCCAGTATCCGGCGCGGCTGCCCTTCAGCGGATGCAGCCTGTAACCCGGTCGACTTACGTCGGAAGGGACCTTGGCGGCATCGAGAGCCGCGAGGGCGATCCCAATACGCTCTCGTTGGTCGGCCGGGACTCTGCTGGCATCGGCTCGACCGAACAACCGCTTGAGGCCCCGATGCCGGAACGTCCGAATCAAGAATTGTACCGTGTGCAGGTACGCATATCAATCTTCGATGGGTTGGAGAGTTGCCCGTCGTTGCCCAGCCATCCAAGATGGACTTCGGCGAAGGCACCTGCCATGGAAGAATGGGCCGGAGAAATGATGGATCGACGAACGCTGCTGAAAATCGGCGGCCTGGGGCTGCTCGGGAGCGGGCTGGGCGCGTGCGGAGTGCGCTCGACACCCATGGCCCAGGCGCCGCTGCGGCTCGCACCTGTGCGCGTCGACCCGGACCGCATCATCCGCACGACTGTGGGCCTCCGCCCCCATCGCCCGGCGGGCTTCCTGCTGCGCGCCGAGCGGCTGGACGAGACCACCGTGATCCACAACTACGGGCACGGCGGGGCGGGGATGTCGCTCTCATGGGGCACGGGCGCCATGGCCGCCGAGATGGCCCTGGAGCACGACAGCCGCCGCGCTGCGGTCATCGGTTGCGGGGCCGCGGGCCTCACCGCCGCGCGTCAACTGCAGCGACGCGGCTTCGACGTGACCATCTACACGATGGACGTTCCCCCCAACACGACCTCGAACATGTCGCTCGCGGGGTTCACTCCCACCTCGGGCCTCATCGACGGTGACCTGCGCACGCCCGCCTGGGACGCACAGTTCCGCGAGGCCGCGGAGATTTCCTACCGGCAGCTGCAACTGCTTGTCGGACGGGGATACGGGGTGTCCTGGATCCACAGCTACGCGCTGAGCGACAACGAGCCGCGACCCCGGGGAGGCGGGGGAGGGGACCGCGAGCCGCTGCTTCCCGCGCACCTGCGCACGGGCACCAGGCTGCTCGGCCCGGGGGAACATCCGTTTGCAACCCGCTACGCGACCCAGCGCACCCAGATGCGCATCGAACCCTCCATCTATCTCGATGCCCTGGTGCGGGACGTGGTGGACCGAGGCGGGCGCATCGTCATCCGAAAGTTCACCGAGCCGGGGGAGCTGGTGGAGCTGGAGGAGTCGGTCGTGGTCAACTGTACCGGGCTGGGCGCGCGCGACCTGTTCAGCGACCGCACGATGGTCCCCCTCAAGGGACAGCTCACCGTGCTGATTCCGCAGCCGGAAGTGAACTACGGCACCTTCGGGGGCGCCCCCGTTTCCGCCGGTGGCCTTGGCATCCACATGCAGCCGCGCAGCGACGGCATCGTGTTGGGCGGAACCTCGGAGCGCGGCGAGTGGTCGCTCGAGCCCAACCGGGACGCGCTGGAACGCATCGTGGCCGCGCACCGGGCCGTCTTCTCGGCGATGCGCATCTGAGAAGCGGGTGCGGCCGGGTTCTGGGCGTCACCCGATGCCGCCCGGAGCCGCCAACGCAGCTCGGCACCAGACGAAAAGCACATCATCAGGAGGGACCATGACGTCTTTGCTGCCGCACCGTATCCTCACCTGCCACATGGCCCTCGGCCTTGCCGCCTCCACGTTCTTCCTCTCCCTCGCCTCCACGCTCTCGGCCCAGGAGGAGCATCTGGCGCTTCTGCGCGGAAAGCTGCAGACGGAGCTGGAAGGCATCGTGAATGGCTATGAGGGCGTCGCCGGCGTTCACATCATCGACCTGACTTCGGGGGACCGCTTCCGGGTGAACGACGAGCTGGTCTTCCCGCAGGCCAGCTCCATCAAGATCCCCATTCTGCTGGAACTCTTCCGGCGGTCCGAGGAGGAGCCGGGGCTGCTCCGTCGCCGCATCGACATGACCGACGAGGTGCGCACCGGCGGCAGCGGGGTGCTGCTTCACCTTACCGACGGAGGCGCGTCGCTGTCGCTTGAGGACTACGCCATCTACATGATCGTGTATTCGGACAACACCGGGACCAACGTGCTCATCGACGAGATGGGAATGGACGAGGTGAACGCCCTCTCCGCCTCGCTCGGCGCCGAGCACACCCTGCTGCAGCGCAAGATGATCCAGCCGGAGGAATCCGCGCGCGGGAACGAGAATCTTTCCACGCCCCGGGACGCCGCGCTGATCATGGAGCGGATCGCGAACTGTGGCTTGCCGATGAGCGAGGCAAGCTGCGCACGGGTGCGCGAGATCCTCGAGATCTTCAAGGGCGGACCCATCCGCAACCCGGTGCCCCGCAACGTTCCCATCGCCTTCAAGCCGGGCGGGATCACCGGCGTATCCACCGTCTGGGGCCTCGTGGACGTGCCCGACCGCCCCTACGTGATCTCGGTGATGTCCAACTACGGCGGCGACGGCGGGGCGGTCGTGGAGGCGGTGTCGGCCGCGGCCTACGACTACTTCTCGCGCCTGTCCGGCATCACCATGTACGGCACACGGGTCGACCCGGAGGTCAAGCGGAGGGTGCGAAGGCCGGGGGGGTGATCGGTGTTTCAGCTCCCGCGCCCCGGCAACCGCCGCGAGGCACGCCCGCTCAACCTGAAGAACATCAGTCCGATTCGGAGGGCCTGACATGAGTGACACATCGGAGCATGCCGCGGATGGCCAGGCACTTCCGGGCAGGACGTCCCTGGTGCGATCGATCGTCGTCGCGGCAGTAGTCGGTTTCGGCGTCGTCTCCTTCTGGCGCGGCGTCTGGTACCTGTGGGACGTATTCACCTTGGGCCAGGAGGACAGGATGGAGAGTGCTCTCGCATCGATGATCACGGGCATCGTGATCCTCGCAGTGATGCGCACCTTCTACTCGGCGCTGGCACCGCCCATCGAACGGGTCAACATCCGGTAGCTGCCGCCGCGGACCGGACCGGGGCCGACAATCTCAGGCGAGGAACCGATCGAGCTCCTTCAGAGCGTGCTCGATGTCGTCAGGCCGGTTGTAGAGATGGGGCGAGAAGCGAACGAAGTCGCCCCTCAACGAAACGACCACGTTGGCCCGACCCAGATGTGCGGCAACCTCCGAAGGGTCCGCGTTCGGGAACCGCGCGGAGACGATCGATGTTCGCTCCGCATCCTCCAGCGGGGAGACGATCGCCGCCCCGCGCTCCCGGAGTCCCTCGATGAGCAGATCCGCCAGGCCCAGGTTGTAGTCGAAGATCCGCTTCACGCCGACTCCGACCAGGTACTCGATCGACCTCGTGAGCCCGACGGCGCATCCGTATCCCATGGTGCTGAACTCGAAGCGCCGCGCCGTGGTGGGCAGCTCTAGCCGGTCCGCCTGCAGATCCCACATATCCTTGTGGCTCCGCCAGCCGATCAATCCGGGATTCAGCGCTTCATGGAGGTGTGGCGCCAGATACATGACTGCCGCTCCGAAGGGGCCGCAGAGCCATTTATAGCCGGCGGAAATCAGCGCGTCGGCGCGGCAGGCTGACGGATCTATCGGAACCCCTCCGGCGGACTGGGTCGCGTCTACGATGAGGAGCGCGCCGTGATCGTGAGCCACTTCGCCCAGCTCGGTCAGGTTGTACATCTGGCCCGTGCCATACTCGACGTGCGAGACGCACACGACTGCGGTCGAGTCGTCGATTAGGGAAAGCATCTCGTCGGGACTCACATACCCGTCGCGGCCCCGGGCGAGTCGAATCTCACAGCCCGTATACCTTGAGATCCGGGCCCATGGATACAGGGTCGTGGGGAACACGACGTCCGCGCTCACGACGTTCGTGCCGGCCCCGGGCATGATGGCCCAGGCCAGGGAGCACAGGAATTCGGTGGAACTCGCGGCGACCGCCATGTCGTCGGGCTTGACGTCGAAGAGGCGTGCCGCGGCCCGGTGCAGATCCTGGAAGACCTCGTCTTCCGCGACCTCGTCGAAGTTGATCGTACCGTTGTTCGCCACGTCCTCCTGCCACTCGATGGCGGCCTCCGCGCCACCGCGATACATCAGCGCCACCGATGCGCTGTTCAGGTATGTGGACCTGCGGCTTGCCGGAAAGTCGTTCGAATCAACCAGGTTTGCCAAGGTGTTCTCCTTTCGTGCCGGCGGGTCTGGCAGGACCTCGCATGTCGCTCGGCGGATCGGTCATCATTTCAGTTGAGACACCGGTCGAGTTCCTCGCGCACGCGCTCGATGTCGTCCGGTGCGTTGTAAAGATGCGGGGAGATGCGGATGACATCACCCCGGCTGGAGACGACAACCCTCGCGGCGTTCAGACGGCTGGCGATCCCTGCGGAGTCCCGGCCCGGGAATCTGGCGGCCACAGTGCTTGTCCGCTCGCGCTCGTTCAGAGGAGAGACGATCTCGGCGCCCTGCTTCCGGAGTACATCCACGAGCAGATCAGCCAGGCGGCGGTTGTGCGCGCTGATCCGTTCGATTCCCGCGCCGACCAGGAATTCGATCGATCGTGTGAGCCCGGCGGCGCATCCGTACCCCATGGTGCTGAACTCGAAGCGCCGGGCGCCGCTCGGAAGCTCCAGCCGGTCCGCCCGCAGATCCCACATGTCCCGGTGGCTCCGCCAGCCGACGAGTCCGGGATCCAGCTCGTTCTGGAGATGCGGAGCGAGATACATCACCGCCGCTCCGAAGGGGCCGCACAGCCACTTGTACCCGGCCGAGACCAGCGCATCGACGCCGGCGGCCGAGACGTCGATGGGGACGGCTCCGGCCGACTGGGTCGCGTCCACCACCAGGAGCGCGCCGTGGGCGTGGGCAACGTCCGCCAGATGGGCCAGATCGTAGAGTTGGCCCGTCCGGAACTCGGCGTGGGAGATCGAGACGACAGCCGTGCGGTCGTCGATCGAGCCGAGCAGGGCGTCCGGGTCCGCGTACCCGTCGGTGGCCGGAGCGAGCCGGATCTCGCAACCGGTGAAGGACGAAACCCGAACCCAGGGATAGTGGGTGCTCGGGTGCACTACCCGGGTGCTTACCACATTGGTACCGGGACCGGGGGCCACCGCCCAGGCGAGCGAGCAAAGGAGTTCGGTTACGCTCGTCGCGACGGCGATGTCGTCGGGCGACGCGTTAAAGAGACGCGCCGCGGCTCGATGCAGATCCTCGAAGACGGCTTCCTCGGCGGTTTCGTCAAAGTTGATGGTTCCGTTCTCCGCCAGCTCCCGTTGCCACTCCACGGCGGACTGCCGGGCACCCCGGTACATGAGGGCGGCCGAGGCTGCATTCAGGTATGTGGACTGTCCGCTTGCCGGGAAGTCCGCAGGATCAGCGAGAGAACGGCTTCCGGTCACCGCGCCCCCGCAGCGTCTCCGCGGCCGCCACGTTTCCAGTAGAAGTACGCGGGAATGCCGAGGGCCAGGACGCCGAGACCGGAGAACGACTCCCACGGCCTCTCGACCAGGGTGTTGATCACGAGCGCCACGACCGACGCCAGGAAGAAGGCGGGGACAACGGGGTATCCCCAGACCCTGTAGGGACGCGGCAGGTCGGGGCGAGTACGGCGCAGGGTGAAGACGCTGGCCGCCGCAGCTCCATATAGCAGGATTACCGCGAACGTCGCGTAGGTGAAGATCTGCTCGAAGGTTCCTGACAATGCCAGCACGCAGGCCCAGAAGCACTGAAGCCAGAGAGAGACGTGTGGTGTCCGGTAGCGGGGGTGCACACTCGCTACCGACTGAAAGAAGAGCCGATCCTTCGCCATGGCGTAGTAGACGCGCGCGCCCGCCAGGATTGACCCGTTGGTTGATCCGAACGTCGAGACCGCGATCGCCCCTGCGATGAAAGCAGCCCCCCAGGGCCCCAGAAGCGCTGACGCCGCCGCCTCCGCCACGGCAAGCACCCCTTGCATCTCCCCGACGGGCAACGCCAGGACGTACACGACGTTGACGAGGAGGTATACGACGGTGATGAAAACCGTCCCGAAAATGAGCGCTCTCGGCAGAGTTCGGCCCGGATCTTTGATCTCGCCGGCGGAGAAGTTGAGATTGCTGAAGCCGTCGTACGACCAGAGCACGGCGAGCAGGGCGACCCCGAAGCCGGCCAGCCGCGAGGAGCCCTCGCCACCGCCGGTCAATGTCGGTAGTTCCTGGCCCGAGCCGAGACCGGCCCAGAGACCCAGACCGACGAAGACGGCGATCGCCGCGACCTTCAGAACCGTGGAAACGTTCTGAATCAGCGCCCCGATGCGGAGGCCACGCGTGTTCATCAGGGTCAGGAAAATGATCGTGGCGACCGCTACGAACTGTCCGGCGGACACGGACAGGTCCCTCCCCGCCACCGTGATGGTCGCGAGCGTATTGTCGATCGCGAGCGCGGGAACAAAATAGCCCAGGTACACGGCGAAGCCCGTCGCGACGGCGGCAACCGCGCCCGGCTGGTAGACGAGAAAGATGACCCAGCCGAAGAGGAATGCCGATAGAGGTCCGTAAGCCTCGCGCAGATAGACGTACTGGCCTCCGGCCTCCGGCATGGCCGCGCCCAGTTCGGCGTACGTCAGCGCTCCGGCCACGGTCAGGATGCCACCCACGGCCCAGGCAACGAGCAACAGGCCGGCGTGGGGCAGGGATTCGGCCATGACGCCCGTGGTGAGGAAGATGCCCGACCCGATGGTGATCCCGATGACCAGGAATGTGGAGTCGAGAAGCCCGAGCTCGCGCGCCAACCCGCGGCTTTCTTCGTGCGGCTTGCTGCCGCCCATTCAGTTCACCAGTCCCGCGTGCCTGCAGACGATTTCCATTGCGCGGACAAGCGCGCGCACGGCTGCCCGGGTGGGCTCCTCCATCAATTCGCCGTCATCGGCCAGATTCCCCATCCCCGGCCCGATGAACATGTTGCCGCTGTAGATCGTGGCCGGGTGGATGCCCATTTCGTCCATCGCCGTACCGATGGGATTGGTGTCGGCAACGAGGTCCTCCAGGGAGAAGATCGGGATGCCGAAGTCGCCGTCCTTCCACGTCTTCTCGTAGTTCAGCTCGATACCGCCCATCATGTACGACTTCGTGATGATGATGTCGTCCCGGAAACGTGCGGGCTCGAAGCGGGAGAACTCCTCGACCACGATGTCGTACATCGCGTCGATGGGCCCCGTGATGCGCTCCGGTTCGTCGCGAAGGACCTTCAGCACCGCCGTCAGCCCGACGACCGCATCCCGCCCCGGGTCTGCCAGCGAGAACACCGCCTTGCCGTGCGAGGTGAGGCCACCCCGGACGGTCCCGCCCAGCCCCAGCCCCCTGCGAATGGGGACCATGCATTCTTCCCTGCCCACGAGCAGCCCGCTGATGGGGGCGCGGCAGGCCTTGTCCATGCTCCAGGCCATCACATCGGCCCCGATGTCCGCCGGAGACAGCCCGATCGCCGGGCAGCAGCTCGCGGAGTCCACGATGTAGGGCACGTCGAACTCCTCGGCGAGCTCACCGATGTACTTCTTCAGTACGGGGATGCCGTTCTCATCGTGTTCACCGTATCCGTATCCCACCGTGTCATAGCCCAGGCTCTCGAAGCCGACGAGCTGGCCCGCGTGCCGGTCGGCCGCCACATGAAGGGCGTCGCGCGACGCGGCGGCGTCGGTGCCGGTCAACAGGGGCACGGGATTGAAGCAGATGCCGTGACCCTCGTAGCGCGCCCCCGCAAGCCGCACGAAGACGGCGTCGAGGTTCGGCAGGCTCTTCCCCTCCACCGCCAGCTCTCCAGCGGTCACGCTGCGACCGGCGACGAGGTTCTTGTACCTGGGCGGAAAAGGCCTCCCGTAGCCCGCCGTGAACTCGTAGTCCTCGCCGTAGGGGGCGATGAAGCGCCCACGATACGTCTCTCCCTTGCGCATGGTCGGGGGTGCGAAGAGCGTCTCGAAACTCACCCGGAGGGCTGCCTCGCAGGTGTTCGCGGCCGCCCCGTCGTACTCGTCGCCAAAGATGTCCTTGATGACTACCCGCAGTTCGTCCTCGACCCTGCGCATCGGAAGCAGAGGGCCGGTGTTCGCCGCGACGATCGCGTCCAGGACGTAACCAGGCAGCGGCCCGGGGCAGGAGGAAGCCCCGGAGTAGAGCCCGACCCGGTCGCGCCACTTGTCTAGGCCCAGTTCGCGCGCGGCCTCTCTGGCATCTTCGTGGATTCCGGGCGTGTTCTCGTGAAGCCGCTGATACCATTGAAACCGGTATTCGCGCGTCATGGCGGTCGCCTCGATGAAGGTTGGATCGGCCGTTGTTCACGACCTTGTTGCGTCTTCCACGGAGCACCCTTGTCGGAAGGGCACGAACACGATCAAGTTATGATCACATGTTGAACGATTTGTCAAGTGACCCACGTCTATGGGCTCACGAGTCCGGTTGTCAGCCGCTTCGGCACCGCAACGGAGTTTCACGATGCACGCTTTGCAACCAGCGCGAGGCCTTCTCCTTCTACTCCTGCTCCCGGCGCTTGCCGCTCCACCGCTCGCGGCTCAGTCGGCGCCGCCGTTCGACCCGTCCTCGTTCCAGGCGCTGGAGTTCCGTCTCGTCGGTCCCTACCGCGGGGGACGGGTGACCGCGGTATCCGGGGTTCGCCACCTGCCCAACACCTACTACATGGGCTCTACCGGTGGGGGGGTGTGGCGTACCGACGACGGCGGCGAAAACTGGGTCAACATCTCCGACGGCCAGTTCGCCAGCGCTTCGGTGGGAGCCATCGCGGTGGCCCCGTCGGACAGCAACGTGCTCTACGTGGGAATGGGTTCCGCCTGTATTCGTCACAACGTCTCCCCCGGTGACGGCATGTACAAGTCGGTGGATGGCGGGCGGACCTGGCACCATATCGGCCTCGAGCAGTCCGCCCACATTTCGCAGATTCGCATCCATCCGACTGATCCCGACATCGTCTACGTCGCCGTTCTCGGTCACGTGTTCGGCTCGAATCCGGAGAGGGGGATCTTCCGGTCGCGTGACGGGGGAGAGACGTGGGAGCGCGTGCTCTACGTCAGTGACCGAGCCGGCGCGGCGGACCTGGCGATGGATCCCACCAACCCGCGTATCCTCTACGCGGCCATCTGGCAGGCTCTGCGTCAGCCGTGGACCCTGGTCAGCGGTGGGGAGGACAGCGGGCTCTACAAGAGCGTGGACGGGGGCGACACCTGGGTGGAATTGACCGAAGGGCTTCCCGCGGGCATCAAGGGCCGCATCGGCGTAGTGGCTTCCCCGGTCAACCCGGACCGGGTGTGGGCTCTCGTCGAAGCGGAGGACGGCGGCCTGTTCCGCTCCGACGATGGCGGCGAGAGCTTCCGCCTCATCAACGACGACGCGGTGCTCACGGTGCGCGCGTTCTACTACATGCACCTGGTCGCCGATCCCGTGGACGAGCACACGGTGTATTCGATGGCCCAGGGCGACGGCTTCCTGAAATCGGTGGACGGCGGTGAGAATTTCGAAGCGATCCCCGCTCCTCACGGCGACCACCACGCGCTGTGGATCAACCCGGACAATCCCGAGAACATGATCAACGGCAACGACGGCGGGGCCACGGTGACCTACACCGGGGGCCGCTCCTGGTCGACGATCATGAACCAGGCGACATCGGAGATCTTCACCGTCAGCACCGACAACCGGTTCCTATACCGTCTGTACGGGGCCCAGCAGGACAACTCCACGATATCGATCGCCAGCCGGACCACGTCGTTCGGCATCACGGAGAGCGACTGGCACGCGGTCGGGGGCGGCGAGCAAGGCGAAGTCGTGCCCGATCCCCGCAATCCGGACATCGTGATTTCCGGAAACTACGAGGGCATCATCGAGCGGTACGACCACTCCACCGGCCAGGCCCGGAACATCCAGGTCTATCCGCAGTTCGGCGAGGGGCAGAAGTCGAGGAACTACAGGTACCGATTCGCGGTGCTCGCTCCGATCCGCTTTTCGCCGCACGATCCGGGCGTCCTGTATCACGCCTCCAACTTCGTGCACAGATCGACGGACGACGGGCACAGCTGGGAGGTGATCAGCCCGGATCTCACCGGGGACGATCCGGAGAAGCAGGGAGTGGTCGGCGGTCCGATCGGGGGCGACTACACCGGGGTCGAAGTCTACCCGGCCATCATCGCCTTCGAGGAATCGCCAATCACGCCGGGCCTACTCTGGGCCGGCAGCGACGATGGCCTGATCCACATCTCGCGGGACAACGGGCAGGAGTGGCAGGACGTGACGCCGCCCGGCCTCCCCTCGCTGGGCACCGTGTCCACCATCGACCCGTCTGTACACGAACCCGGCCGCGCCGTCGTCGCCGTCCACAGGTACCGATTGGACGATCACGCGCCCTACATCTTCCGGACCGACGACTACGGCGCAACCTGGGAGCGACTCGCCAACGGATCGAACGGGATTCCCCCGGATCATTTCATCCGCGTCGTCCGCGAAGATCCGGACCGGCGTGGTCTCCTCTACGCCGGGGGGGAGTTTGGCCTGTACGTCTCCTTCGACGATGGAGAGAACTGGCAGTCCTTCCAGCTCAACCTCCCCGTTTCCCCGGTCATGGATATCGCCGTTCACAGAAAGGACCTGGCCGTCGCGACCCAGGGGCGCTCCTTCTGGATCCTGGATGATCTGTCGCCCCTGCACGGGCTCACCGAGGACGTGGCCCGGGCCTCCGCGCACCTCTACGAGCCGAGGGATGCATACAGGCTCGGCGGAGGCGGGGGTGAGGAGCCGCGCGTCGGCGCCAATCCGCCCAACGGCGTGATCGTGAACTATCATCTCGGCGAGGCGCCTCAGGACGAGGTTGCGCTCGAGTTCCTCGACGCGGCAGGCGAAACGATCCGGAGCTTCTCGAGCGTTTCCGGTGAAGTGCCCGTGGAGCCGGGACTCAACCGGTTCGTCTGGGACACGCGCCATGAGGGTACGGATGACCTGCTCGGTTCGATTCCCGGGCCCAAGGCTGTTCCCGGAACCTATCAGGTCCGGCTACGCGGCGGATCATCGTCTGCCACTCAATCCTTCGAGTACCTGAGGGATCCGCGGATCGAGACCACGCAGGCGGAGTTTCAGGAGCAGCTGGATCTCGCGCTCCGCATTCGCGACCGCATTGCCGAAACCCAGGGTGCCGTTCGCGCCATCCGTGAAGTGCGGGATCAGCTGGACTATCTGCTCCAACGGGTCGTGGACGATCCGGAACACCCCGTCGCCGCAGCGGCGCGATCGCTGGAAGAGGAGATCGCGGACGTAGAGGAAGCGCTGACCCAGATTCCTCCCAGGAGATTCGTTTTCGTGGCCGAACCGCGGGTCTTCGGAGAGCTCGGATACCTGTACGAGACCGTCACCGGTGCGGACACGAAACCGACCGCAGGTGCGCACGAGCGCCTTGCGGACGTGGAGTCACACTTGTCCGAGCAACTCGCGACGCTCGAGAACGCGCTTGCCTCGGGGATCCCGGCGCTCAATTCCCTCGCGCGGGAACATGGGATCGGATTCGTTGTGACGCCCTCCTTCTAGCGATACGCGGAGGACTGGCGTCCAGCGTTTCCCTGATCCGGCCATCGCGATTCTACCCTCAGCCATATCCCCCTTCCGGAGGGCCGTTCGGGGCTATTGCGGTGGAAGATCGGCGTCCGTATTGTGAACGTGTTGACACATCCCTCATGAGAACATTCTGCCAGAGGCCGTGTGCTTGACCGCATTCCCGATGCGTTGGCTCCGCTCAGTCCGGAGAGATGAGCGTTCGCGATAGATCTTCCAGCCGAATCGGCAACCTGCCGAGGTTGGGGTCCTTCCAAGACGTCTTGCCCCATGAAGGAGGCAGAATCATGGCGTTTGACAAGTTCTCACGCACCGCAGGAATCGCACTCATCACCTGCCTTGCTGTGGGCTGGGGTAGCGCTCCGCTGATGGCGCAGGCTTCGGGCACACTGGCAGGAGAGGTGCGCGATGCCGGATCGGGGCGCGCAATTGTCGGTGCGCAGGTCTACCTGGTCGACACGAGCATCGGTTCGCTCACCAACGCCGAGGGGCAGGTTCTACTTCTGAACGTCCCTGCCGGGGAGCACGTGGTCCGCGCCGAGTACCTGGGTTATCGCAGGGTGGACCAGACCGTCCAGGTGGAGTCGGGCGAGACCGTCCAGGTGACCTTCGATCTCGAAGAGACGGCCCTGCAGCTGGATGAGATCGTCGTCACCGGCGCAGGGCAGCAGACGGAGCGGCGCAAGCTGGGCAACACGGTCGCAGCGATCTCCGTCACCGAGCTCGAGGACGCGCCGACCCTGTCCTTCTCCGAGATCCTCCAGGGCCGCGAGCCCGGCGTGATCGCCATGCCTGAAGGCGGGGTGACAGGCGAAGGCGCACGAATCCGGATTCGGGGAAGCGCCTCTCTCTCCCAGTCGAACGAGCCGATCGTGTACGTCGATGGCGTCCGAGTGGACAGGGGTGGAGGATACCACTCTCCGTACATCGACACGGGCGGCGGTGGTCAGCCCTCACGCCTGGACGACATCCAGATCGAGTCGATCGAACGTGTCGAGATTCTGAAGGGGGCCGCCGCGGCGACGCTCTACGGCACGGAGGCCTCGAACGGAGTGATCCAGATCTTCACCAAGAGGGGGCGTAGCGGGGCGCCGCGTTGGACCCTTTCCAGCGAATTGGGCGCCTCCAACTACGACATGGATGCGGCCTACGACCCGCTCTCGGGCTGGACGGCGTCAGCGGAGGACGCGGCCCGCCTCAGCAGCTTCTACGGAATCACGATCCGGCCCTACGAGCCCTACAGCATTCCCGAGTTCTACCACTTCGGCGTGGAGAACGGCTGGAACACGAACAACAACCTGTCGGTGTCGGGCGGCACGGATGCGGTGACCTATTTCCTCTCGGGTACCTACGGGTTCCAGGATGGTCCATTCGGCTTCACCGAACTGGGGCCGACCCGCGACACCGATCGCAAGGCGCAGGCCTCTGCCAGCGTTCAGCTCCTGCCCGTCGAGGGGCTGAGCGTCGGGCTCACGTCGAGTTTCACCGATCGGCGCATGGAGGTCCCCCAGAACAACAACACGCTCTACAGCCCAATCGGGCTCATCAACGACGCGAACCCCAACGAGGGAACGTGCGGTGATTCGAACCGCGTGAGCTTCGGCATCTGTGACGGTCCCGGCAATCCCCTGGCGTCAACGTTCTTCGCCACGTCGCGAGAGGCCTCCCAGATTCAGACCCAGCAGAATGTCCGACACTACACGGGTTCGTTGTCGACGCAGTGGAATGCGCTGTCGCGTGACGCCTGGGACCTCAGCCTCGACGGCACCTTCGGCGTCGACTTCACGAGCGAATTCGGCTCCACCCTCGTTCCCCTGGGGTGGAACGTGGACAATTTCACGAGCAATGATACCGAGGGCCGGCGGGCCGTGAGCGATCGGGTTCAAAGGCAACTCACGACCGACGTCAAGGGAATCTGGGACTGGCAGGTCAACAACGACCTGACCTCGAACACGGTGGTCGGCGGACAGGCCTTCATCAACAAGGAGCGCATCCATTCCTCCTTCGGTGAGGTCTTTCCGGGACCGGGACTCGACGTGGTCGGAGCCGCATCGGATCAGGGCGTGTTCGAGCAGGTCCTGGAGCAGGTGAATGCGGGACTGTTCGTCCAGAATCAGCTCGGCTATCAGGACTTCGTCTTCGCGACAGTAGGCGGTCGCTTCGACAAACACAGCGCTTTCGGCCAGGAAGCCGGTCGGGCCTTCTACCCGAAGGCGGGCCTGTCCGTCGTACCCAGCCAGAGATCCGCCTGGGAGAGCTCCACCTTCTCGACGTTCCGCCTCAGGGCCGCCATAGGAAAGTCAGGTCTCCAACCCGGCGCGTTTGACAAGTTCACGACCTTCTCCCCCCTCCCTTCAGCGGAAGGACCAGGGCTCCAGCCTGACAATCTCGGCAACCCGGACCTCAATCCCGAGGTCTCGACAGAGTGGGAGGTCGGCGGCGAAGCGGGCTTCTTCAACGACCGGGCCTCCATCGACGTGACCTACTGGAACCGTGAGGTGGTGGACGCGCTGGTTGCCCGGCAGTTTCCGGTCAGCGGCGGCTTCATCAATACGCAGCTCGTGAACATCGGCCTGCTGAGTGCGAAGGGCTTCGACGTCGGCATCGCGGCATACCTCGTCGACAGGCCCAACTTCTCGCTCGACGCCTTCGTGAACGGAGCGTATCTGGACGAAGTGGTCGAAGACCTCGGCGGCGCTCCACCGATCAAGGTCGGAGGCTCCTACCCCCGGTACCGGAACTTCCTGGCCGAGGGGTTCTCGCCGGGAGCGTTCCTGGGAGCGCAGCTCCTGGAGGTAGGTTCGGGCATGGTGCCGTTCGACTCGAACGGCGACGGCCAGCCCGACACGAGAGAAGAATACCTGAGATACCTCTCCGAGCCGCGCGACCTCGACGACCTGGGTCTTGATCCCCTCCTCGCGGACGAGGACGGTGACGGCGATCCCCTGGATCACTACAAGGGCAAGCCCATTCCGGACTGGCAGGGGTCGTTCGGCATCAGAGGCTCGTTCCTCGGAGACTTCAGGTTCTCTACGCTGTTCGAGTACGCGTACAATGTGCACACCTACAACCTGACCTACGCATTCAGGGAAGAGGGCTCGTGGTCTCGCAACACCCCGCGGTCTGCGCGGGTCGAGGCCACGATGAACAACCCGGCCAGCACGGCCGAGCAGCGACTCGAAGCCGCGATGGAGTGGGCCACCGCGATCACTGGCCTGTCGCCGCGAAGCGGCCTCAACGTGGTCGACAGGTCCGACTACATCCGGCTGCGAGAGTTGAGCCTCACCTACGACGTCCCCTCGTCGCTGGCGTCCCGACTCGGCCTGGAGACCCTCGCCGTCACAGCCACGGGTCGCAACCTGTTGCTGTGGACCGACTACTACGGGGTCGATCCGGAAGCGAACAACGCTGGCCGTGGTGGAGGATACGGAGAGATCGGCATTGATGGGCTCGAGAGCAACTTCCTGCTCAACGTGGACATGTACGGTTTACCGCAGCAGCGGCGGTTTGCCATCGGGTTCCGCGCGGGCTTCTAGGAGACAGGAGGGAACGATGAAGCGGCACTTGAATGCACTGCGGTGGCGGCCCCTTGGTCGAGGCTCCTTTCTCTTCGCATTGCTGGTCCTAGGGCCGGCCGGCTGCACGGGGCTCTTCGACGTGGAAAACCCCAACAACGTGAATGCCGACGACCTGGAGGTTCCGTCGGCGGCATCGGCACTTGTAAACGGCACGCTCTCGTCCGTGGCCCAGTCATGGTCGAGGATGTTGGCTCTCACCTCCACGGCCACGGACGAAGTGCGCTGGATCGGTTCCCGGCAGGGATGGCTCAAACTGGACCAGGGGACGATCAGCGACCCCCTGAACGAGTTCGTGGACGCGGCCTGGATCTCATTTGGGCAGGCCCGTTGGCTCGCGGACGAGACGATTGGCAAACTCGAGGGGTTCCAGTCGGCCGGGGAGTTGCTCGATGCGACCGACCTCGCCCGGGCCTACCTCTACGGCGGGATCGTCTACACCCTGATCGGAGACAGCTGGGACGACTTCGTCCTGTCCGACCGAGCGGAAGCGGCGGCCCCGATCGGCGCGGACAACATGAGCCAGATGTACACGACGGCCATCGAATACCTTACCAACGGCTTGGCGATCGCCCGGTCCGAGGGAGCCGGCGACCTTGAGCTCCAGCTGCTCGCGCAGCGGGCGCGCGCGAGGTTCGCCGCGGCCGTGTGGCACAAGCTGAATCCTCCAGGCATGGCCCCGTCCGACCCGTGGGTGAACGACTCCGGCGCAAACTCCGATGCAGCGGCCGTGCTAGCTCTGGTCGGCGGTTCCGACTGGAAGTATGAGTTCGCCTATAGCGCGACGACGGTTACGAGTTACGTCGGAGGACAGATCAACAACCGGCAGGAGCTTCGGTTCGACGACGATCTCGCCACCTACCCGGGTCGCGGCTCGAGCAAGCCGGTGGACGTCATCCTCAACGACATCATCGACGAGATGCCGGATCCCGTGCTTGCCGACCTGATCTTCAACTGGACCGAGACGCGGGATGTGGGCTCTCTGACCGTCGTGTCGGCGCGGGAGATGCACCTGATCCTGGCCGAGGCTGCTCTCGCGTCGGGCGACCAGACTGGCGCCGTGACGCATATCAACCATGTGCGCGCGATGACCCCCGGACTGACTCCCTTCGACCCGGGCATGTACTCCGCGAGCACGGCGGACCTGCTCAAACACACGCGCTTCGTGAACCTCTTCTTCCAGGGGCGGCGCTTGGGGGATCTCTACCGCTACGGAGACCCGGCCAACCTGTGGCAGACGACCTCCGAAGCCTACAACACGCCGGGTGTGTTCTTCCCGATAACGCAGATCGAACGCGAATCCAATCCGAACGTCGGCTGAGGCGTAGCGGGCCGTTCTGATCGGAGGGCATCAAGGCATCGACGGGGGCTGGGAGACGCCCAAGAGAATGCAATGGCATCCTGGATGAGTGAGGCATCCCGTCTTCTCGGCGTCGTCACGCTGGTCGGGCTCACTTCGCTGGCGTTGCCGGCGGCCCTGGCTTCTCAGAGCGACCTGCAGGCCGAGGCTTCGCGTCCCCGATACGACGTATCGCTCTTCCGGGCCCTCGAGTACCGTCTGGTGGGTCCCTATCGAGGCGGACGCGTGTCCGCGGTGGCCGGCATTCCGGACAGGCCGACGACGTTCTACATGGGGTCCACGGGCGGCGGCGTCTGGAGGACGGACGACGCCGGCGAGAATTGGCGCAACATCTCGGACGGATACTTCGGGAGCGCATCGGTGGGCGGGATGGCGCTGGCGCCGTCCGATCCGAATGTCCTGTATGTGGGGATGGGGGAGGTATGCATCCGCCACAACGTGTCGGCAGGCGACGGCATCTACGGGTCGGTCGACGGGGGGCGGACGTGGCAACACCTGGGACTGCGTAACGCGGGGCAGATCGGGCGGATCCGGGTCCACCCGGACGATCCCGACCTGGTATACGCGGCTGTCTTCGGGCACGCCTTCGGGCCGAATCCCGAGCGGGGTGTATACCGCTCCGCTGATGGAGGGAACACGTGGGAGCGGGTGCTGTTCGTGAGCGAGGAGGTCGGAGCGGCCGACCTGGCGATGCATCCCTCCGACCCCGGGATCCTCTATGCGACGATGTGGGAGGCGGTGCGGAAGCCGTGGACGCTGAGCAGCGGCGGAGAGGGCAGCGGCCTTTTTCGCAGCATGGACGGCGGGGACACCTGGGAGGAGTTGACCGAAGGCCTGCCGCAAGGGATCAAGGGCCGTATCGGGGTGACCATCTCGCCGGCGAACCCGGACCGGGTGTGGGCCATCGTGGAAGCGCACGACGGGGGCCTGTTCCGGTCTGACGACGGGGGCGAGAGCTTCCGCCTCATCAACACCGACCGGCGCATCCGGTCGCGGGCGTACTACTACATGCACATCCGCGCCGACCCGGTGGACGAGAACGCGATCTATGCACTCAACGTCGGGTTCTTCAGGTCGGTCGACGGCGGAGTGAGTTTCGAGCGACTCACGGTGCCTCACGCGGACAACCACGATCTCTGGATCAATCCGCGGGATCCCCGCATCATGGTCCTGGGGAACGACGGAGGCGCCACCGTCACCTTCAACGGCGGGGTCTCGTGGTCCACGCAGGCGAATCAGCCGACGGCCGAACTGTACCGGGTCAGCCTCGACAACCAGTTCCCTTACCGGTTGTACGCGGGGCAGCAGGACAACACGACCATATCGATCCCGAGCCGGAAGCTCGGCGGCGTCTCGGAGCACTCCTATGCCGTCGGAGGTGGCGAGCAGGGCCATATCGCGGTGCGTCCCGACAATCCGAACATCGTCTTCGCGGGCAACAACGAGGCCGCCATCACGCGCTACGACCACGCCACCGGCGAGGCCCGCAGCATCATGACCTACCCCGAACTCGGGGAGGGCAAGGCCGCCATCGACTTCAAGTACCGCCACCAGATGCACGCCCCCATCCGGCTCTCGCCGCACGATCCGGACATCCTCTACTACACGTCCCAGTTCGTTCATCGCTCCACAGACGAGGGCCAGAGCTGGACCATCATCAGTCCGGACCTGACGCGGGACGACGAGACGAAGCAGGGTGACTCCGGCGGTCCGATCACTTTCGATAACTGGACCTCGGAGACCTACGGGACGGTCTTCGCCTTCGAGGCGTCGCCGCATGCGCCCGGCCTGCTGTGGGCCGGTACGGACGACGGGCTGATGCACATCTCGCGGGATGAAGGGGCGAGCTGGCAGGACATCACGCCTCGCGGGATGCCGGAATGGGGAACGGTGAACATGGTCGAGCTGTCGGCCCACGGCCCGGGCCGCGCGTTCATCGCCGTGCATCGCTACCGCGAGGACGACTTCCGGCCCTACATCTTCCGCACCGACGACTACGGCGAAAGCTGGGACCTGCTGACGGACGGGCTGAACGGCATTCCGCCGCACCATTTCGTGAGGGCGGTGCGGGAGGACCCCGGTCGGCGCGGCCTGCTCTACGCCGGCACGGAGTACGGCATGTACGTCTCGTTCGACGACGGAGGAAGCTGGCAGCCCCTCCAACTCAACCTGCCCGTCACTCCGATCACGGACATCGCGGTCCACGAACAGGACCTGGCCGTGTCGACGCAGGGCCGTTCGTTCTGGATTCTGGACGATCTGACGCCCCTGCATCACCTCACCGACGAGGTGGCCGCGTCGGAGGCGTACCTCTATCCGCCCCGGGTCGCATATCGAGTGGCCGGGACGAGCGCCGCCGGCCCGCGAGTGGGCGAAAACCCGCCGGACGCCGCTGTGGTCCACTATCACCTGGGCGAGCCCCTCAGCGGCGAGTTGACGCTCGATGTCCTCGACTCGGCGGGCAGAGTGATTCGGACGGCCTCGAGCGACGGGGAGGATGGCGCGCTCGGGACGGATCCGGGCATGCACCGATGGGTGTGGGACCTCAGGTATCCCGGTCCCGAGCTCATCGGAGGGCTGGTGATCTGGGGGGCAACCGATGGTCCCAGGGCGGTTCCGGGGACGTACAGGGTGCGCATGCGGGTGGGAGATCGCGACCAGACCCGGTCCTTCCGGGTGCTCCGGGATCCACGGGTGGCCACGACCGATGCCGAGTTCGTCGAGCAGTTCGAGCTGGCGATCAGGATTCGGGACCGGGCGACCCAGACACACCGGAGCATCGGCCGAATCCACGCCGCCCGGAGCCGGATCGAGGAGTTGGAGCAGCGCGCAGCGGCGAGGGGCGTCGGAGAGGAGATCTCCCGCGTAGCCGAGCCATTGCTGGCCGGGCTGACCCGCGTCGAAGAATCGCTGAGGGAGACGAGACTCGAGGCTGCGGAGGATGCCATCAACTTCGGCACGAAACTCGACAACCAGCTCATTTTCCTCATGAACACGATTCTCAGCGCCGATGCCCGACCCACGGACGCGGCGTACGAGCGGTACGAAGATCTGGACCGCGAGCTCACCGGGGTGCTCTCGGACCTGGAGCGCCTCATGGAGAACGACCTGCCCTCGCTCATCGCTCTGGCGAAGCGGCGAGGCGTGCCGGGCATAGTCCCGTAACCGGGGATACCTGCAGCTCGAAGGGAGCGATCGGATGAAGAGGAGAGAATTCGTGGGCGGGATGGGCCGCGCGGCGGCCGCCGTGGGGGCCTCGCCCCTCGTCCCGGGCGGTCTCTGGGAGATACCGGACAAGCTGACGCTCGCCGCGCTGGGTGACATCATCATGACCCGCCGCATCAGCAACCAGCGGGATCCCCGTCTGCTGGAGCTGGTCGAGCTGCTCCGGAGCGCCGACTGCGCCTGGGCCAACTGCGAGATGAACATCATGGACCACCGCATCGGATACCCGATGGGGAAGGGACAGGACGGGACGATCATCTGCGAGCCCTGGGGCGGCGAGGAGCTTGCGTGGATGGGAATCGATCTTCTCGGGATGGCCAACAACCACACGGCCGACTACGGAGAGGAGGGCGTCCTGGAGACCATCAGGAACGTCGAGCGCGCGGGGCTCAGGCACGCCGGCTCCGGGCAGGACATGCAGTATGCTTCAAAGCCCGGCTATTTCGACAGCCCCCGGGGACGGGTAGGCCAGGTGAGCTGCGCCTCCACGTTCGCCTCCTGGAGCATGGCCGCCTACACGACGCCGCACGCCAAGGGACGACCAGGGCTCAATCCGCTCCGCTGGAGCCGGAGTTATCAGCTCGAGTCGGAACAGTTCGATCAGCTGCGCGAGGTCGGCCAGGCGGTCGCCGAGGCAACCGGTAACGAAAACGCCGAGTCGGCTGCGGACGCACTCGACTTCATGGGGAACCGTTTCACGCGCGGTGACGCCAACGACATCTTCAGCGAGCCCAACGCCGAGGATCTGGAGCGGATCACCGAAGCCGTCGGGATCGCCCGCCGGAACTCGAAGGTCGTAATCGTTTCGATTCACGCCCACGAGGGCTACCGGGACCGGGAGGTGCCGGCCCGCTTCCTGGTGACGTTTGCGCGCGCATGCATCGACGCGGGGGCAGATGCCTTCTTCGGAACCGGACCGCACATTCTCCGCGGTCTCGAGATGTACCGCGGCAAACCGATCTTCTACAGCCTGGCCAACGGCGTATTCCAGTACGAGACCGTGAACCAGATCGGGGCCGAGGAGTTCGTGGCCAGCAACCTGGATCGCGACACGCTCGATCCGTCACTCGCTTTCGACTACGCCTTCGCCGACATGGTGGTCGACAACCGCTATTGGGAGACGGTGGTTCCGTACATCACGTTCGAGGATGGAAGCGAGGTCACCGACATCAAGCTCTACCCCGTCGTCATGGGACAACATGAGCCCCGCCACTGGCGTGGCACCCCGATCATGGCAACTGCGGAGGAGGGAGAGGCGATAGTGGATAGCCTTGCCCGGTTGTCGGAGCCGTACGGTACGCGCATGAGCTACCAGGACGGGATCGGTCACGTGGCGTTGTAGGAGGAAGCCCGCCACGGAGAGGACGACGGGACGGGACAACCGTGTTTCGAGCACCCAACACAGGATATGGAGGAATAGAGATGCAAGCCGGCAAACTGAACGCGGCATTCCTGGTCACACTGGCACTACTCCCTTCGGCCTGTCAGCGTCAGGACGGGGCTTCGGGCGCATACGACATACTCATCACAAACGGTCGGATCGTGGACGGGACCGGCAGCCCGGCGTTCGAGGGCGACGTCGGCATCCGGGGGCAACGCATCGCCGCCGTCGGGGATCTGTCCGACGCCGAAGCCGGGCGCGTGATCGACGCTACCGGACACGTGGTGGCGCCCGGCTTCATCGACCTGCACAGCCACTCTTCCTGGTACTTCCTGGTCGATCCCCGTACGCCCAGCAAGGTGACCCAGGGAATCACGCTGGACATCGAGGGAGAAGGCCGTTCGGTCGCGCCCATCGACGACCGGTACGTCGCCGAACGGGCCGCCTCCTACGAGCGCTTCGGCATCGAGCCGGACTGGCGCACGCTCGGCGAGTTCTTCGACCGGCTCGACGCCAACCCGGCGGCCATCAACTTCGCGTCGTTCGTCGGCACCGCGAACATCCGGGAGCTGGCCGTGGGGCTGGACGACCGCCCCGCCACCCCGGAAGAGCTGCTCGAGATGGAGAGACTGACGGCCGAGGCCATGGAGGACGGCGCGCTGGGCGTGTTCTCCGCCCTCATGTACACCCCGGACCGCTTCAATACTACGGAGGAGTTGGTGCTGATGGCGCAGGTGGCCGGTCGCTACGGCGGCGTCTACCAGACCCATCAGCGCAGCGAGGGAGACGCCCTCTTCGAATCGCTCGACGAGGTCTTTCACATCGCCCGCGAGTCCGGCATCAGGACGAACGTCACCCACCTGAAGGCGGCATACGTCGCCAACTGGGGCAGGATGGCCGAGGTGGTGGACCGCATCAACCGGGCGCGGGAGGAGGGTCTCGACATCGCCGCCGACATCTACCCCTACGTCTGGGGGGCCGCGGGCCTGCGCGCGCTGCTTCCCCCCTGGGCCCGCGAAGGCGGAGTCGCGGATATCGAGCGGCGAATGGGGGATTCGGCCATTCGGGACAGCATCAAGCGCGAACTCGACGTGCCGACGGCCGAGTGGGAGAACGAGTATCTGGGCGCCGGCGGAGCCGTCAACTTCAGGATCGTCGACGTGCAGGGAAACGAGAACTACCTGCGATACGAGGGAATGATGCTCGATGAGATCGCGGCCGACCTCGGCAAGGATCCGAAGGACGGGATCATGGACATGATTCAGGAAGGGGGCGCGGGGTTCGTCTCCCTGCTCACGGACGAGAATGACCTTCGCCTGGCCATGCGTCAGCCCTGGGTGGCGTTCGGGACTGACGGCAGGCTGGCCGCGCCCGACGGGCCTCTCGCCGCCGGCTTGCCTCATCCCAGGGCATACGGCACCTATGCCAGGATCCTGGGCCGGTATGTCCGCGAGCTGGGTGTGATCAGCCTGGAGGAGGCGATCCGCAAATCGACCTCCCTGGCGGCCGAGAACATCGGGGTCGAGGATCGCGGGACCCTGGCCGAGGGCCTCTACGCCGACGTTGTTGTCTTCGATCCGGAAACCATCATGGACCACGCCACCTATCAGGACCCCCACCAGTATTCCACGGGCGTAGAGTACGTCGTGGTGAACGGGGAGGTTGTTCTGGATGAGGGAGAGATCACGGATGCCAGGCCCGGCGTGGTGGTTCGCGGGTGGGGCTATCGAGGAGGCGGATGATGCCGGAAGCAACGAAGGCTCATGCGTCCGTCAGGGCGGCCCCGCTCCGGACCGTCACCAGGAGGGAGGTTCTCATGTCCACGCCGCGGCGGCTTTCCGGATCGATCGCTCTCTGGCTCGCGATCTGTGTTGCGGCGCCCTCATGCCGGGACGCCGGGGATGCCCCGGACGACGCGCCCGACGCTCCGACTGTCCCCGAGAACACCGTCCAGGGCGATCTCGCAGCCGAGATCGACGCATACGTTGCCGGGTTCACGCCGGATCGCTTCGGCGGAACCGTTCTCGTGGCAAAGGGGGGAGAGGTCGTTCTCAACAAGGGCTATGGGATGGCCGACCGCTCCGGGAACATTCCCAATTCTTCGGAGAGCGTCATCATCATCGGCTCCATCACGAAGCAGTTCACCGCTGCGGGGATCCTCAAGCTGGAGATGCAGGGGAAGCTGAGTACGGAGGACTCGCTTCAGGAGTACTTCCCCGATCTTCCCGAAGAGAAGAGGGACATAACCCTCCATCAGTTGCTCACCCACACCGCCGGCCTGATCGACTACACGGGTGATGACTGGGACAACGGCGATTTCGAAGTGGCGCCGCGCGACGAGACCATCCAGGAGGCGTTCGACGCGCCCCTGCTTTCGGTTCCCGGGGAGGAGTTCAACTACTCGAATTCGAGCTACAGCGTGCTGGCCGCGATCATCGAACTTGTCTCCGGCCAGTCATACGAGGAGTACCTGAGCGAGCATGTCTTCAAACCGGCGGGTCTGGACGCGACGGGTTACCGCCTGCCACCCTGGGACGAGCATGTCGTTTCCCACTACTACGTGGAAGGCGAAGACCTCGGAACCCCTCTCGAACGGCCCTATCCCCAATGGAACGTGCTGGGAAACGGTGGCCTCCTGACCACCAACGGCGACCTGTATCGCTGGCACCTCGCCCTCGCAGGCGAGACGGTTCTCTCGGCCGAAGCCAAGCGGAAGTTCTACACGCCTTTTCTGGACAACTACGCTCTCGGATGGGACGTGGAGCAGACCGACAACGGCCTTCTCATCCAGCACACTGGCGGCGGATCGTTCGGGGGCGCCGACAGCGCCGTCTTTCGCCGATACGTCGATGCCGGGGTCGTCATCGCCGTCCTCGGTCATGTGTCGTTTGAAGAGGAGAACATGACCGGGGAGATTACCGAGCGAATCGCGGAGATCGTGTTCGGCGCCGGATAGGGATCACGCTGTCTGGTCACGCTCCAGCGTCAGGTAGACCGCCTTTGCGATCTGCACGTCCTGGACAGCTACCCCGGTCAGATCCGCGACGGTGAGCTGATCGTCCGATGAGCGTCGCAATCCTGGATCGGAGATGACCTTTCCCAGCTCGACGGGTTTTGCGCCGTCGAGCACCCCCGCCCTCGTGGCCTGATAGATCTCGCCTCTCGACCTGCACTGCTCGATGCTGTCGGCGACGACAATGTCGGCCCGTGCCAGAATCTCCGCATCCAGCTCCTGCTTTTCCGGCGTGTCCGACCCCACCGCGGTAATGTGCGTGCCGGACCGAATGTCGTCACTGCGAAGCAGCGGCCTTCGGGCCGGGGTGACACAGACGATGAGATTGCATTCCGCAGCGACTTCGGCAGGGTCGAGGGTCGTATCGACATGGTAGCCGAGGGGCTCCATGTCGCGCCTGTAGGCTTCGACTTCCCCCTCGCCGAGGCCCCAGACCATGACGTCCCGGCAATCGACTGCCGAATCGAGCATGAGGAGTTGCCTGCGGGCCTGATCGCCGGCCCCGACGATGCCGATCCGCCGCACGTTGCCCGGCGCCAGGTACCTGGCCACGACAGCCCCCGCGGCTGCCGTCCGGACGCCGGTGAGATGCCCCTCGTCGAGAAGCACGGAGAGCAGCTTGCCCGTTCGCTGACAGAACAGCAACATGAGCCCGGAGTTGACGGGTAGCCCCAGCTTCACGTTGTCGTAGAAGCCGCTGGCTACCTTGATCACGAAATAGTCATCGTCCTTGATGAACCCGTACTTGATGTGAGCTTCTCCGCGCGGATCCTCGAAGAGCATCTCGCCCACCGGCGGGACGACCACGTCACCGCGCGAGTAAGCGACGAACCCCTCTTCGATGAAGCCCACGACATCGATCTGGTCCAGAGCGGCGTTGATTTGCGGGAGATCGATGATCTGCGGCATTCTGGCCCCCTTTGGATGGTCCGGTTCGTGGGAACGTTGTCCGCGCCCGCCGTCACGCTGTTCACTTGACAAATTGGTCAACATGTGATTCCATTCGCAGATACTATCGGGATCCGCCCGGCCGCCGGCAAGGAGTCGCAGGCGGGCCCCCGGATCGTGGATCCATACCTGACGCAAACCCCATAAGGGAGAACCACGCCGGTGAACGACGCACAAGGCCTTCGCATCGACCGAAGGAGCACCTCCGATCAGGCTGCTGCCGTTCTCAGAAGCAGAATCCTCCGCGGGGAACTGCGTCCCGGGACTCCGTTGGAGGAGGTACGGTTGGCAGGCGCCTTCGGCATCTCGCGGAACACGATGCGGGAAGCGATCCGCCGTCTCGTCTACGAGGGTCTGGTTCAACACAACCTGCATCGCGGCGCGATGGTCCGGTCGCTCAGCGAGGAGGCGGTGCGCGATATCTATGAGGCGCGCATGTTCCTGGAACCGGCCGCAGTGCTTGCGAGCCGGGGCAGGCGTCCCGATGAATTCGGTACGCTTGCACGAATCGCTGAAGAGATGTACGTGGCGAGCGACACTCTGGACTGGTCTCATATCGCCGACCTGGACATGCGGTTCCACAGCAATATCGTGGCCTTTCTGGAGAGCAGGCGCATCAGCGATTTCGTCCGGACCCTTTTCGGCGAGCTGCGGCTGGGCCTGGTTACGCTCGATCAGGAGGACAGCGAGTTCGCGCTCGCGCAGGCGCGTGAGCATCGGAGAATCGCAGATCTGCTGGTGGAGGGCCGCCAGGAGGAATGCGTCGACTCGCTGAAAAGTCACCTTCGGGACGCCGAGGTAAGGCTCCGCGGCGTCATCGCCGGGAACGGAGCGCGGCGGTTCGCATGACCCATGATGCTCTCGTGCCCTAGCAGTCCACGGGCTGCTCGATGGGGATGGGGGGTGGCGCTCCTCGCGGTGGGAGCATGCGACTGGTTCGATGACGAGTCGCCCGACACCGCGACCCTGATCCTCCAGGGGAGCGGTGAGGTGCAGGCGCCCGTCGTGGTCTCCCGGGAGTTCACCCCGGTGATGCGGGGGCCCGGCGACGTGGACATACACCTCACGAGGGCCGACACGACCCTGCGTTCGTTGCCCTTCGATACCGTGTATGACATTCGCGGCCCGCAGCGGTTCTATGTCCTGATCGAGCGAGCCGAACCTTCGGGCGCCGAGGTGTGGATGAGGGTGAGCATCGACCAGAACGAGCACTACAACGAGCTGAGAGCCCCGGCCGAGACGCCACATCTGTTCATCTACGCATTCAATCAGCCCCACCTCCTCGACCTCGAGCGGAGGCGCCAGTGACCCGGCGGTTGAGGGGGTTGGCGGCCGTCGCGACGCTGGGGCTCGCGGGGTGCTATTCCTACCTTCCGATGGAACGTCCTCCCCAAGCCGGGGCCAGAATCCGGGCTCGGCTGTCGGCACCGGAGGCGATCCGGATAAGCGAGCGCACCGGAGAGGCTCGGCGAGAGCTGGAGGGGATCCTCGTCGCCGCTGAGGCAGAGACGATCTCCCTGCACGTCGTTTTCGCGCGGGTGCAGGCCGGCGCCGGGCGGAGCTTCGCCAATCAGGACACCCTCGCCATCCAGCTCAGCGAGGTTCTCGAACTTCACGAGCGGCGGCTTTCGTGGTTCAGGACGGGCGCTCTTGGCGCAATCGTGGGTGGCCTCGTCGCATTCGGTGCTTCGGAGGCGTTCGGGGGCGTCAGCGGAAAGGGACATGCGGAGGGTGAGGGGAGGGGCCGTTAGCGCTGGCCAAGCCACGGTATTGGGGTTTCTCTCCTGGCTTACCACACCGCCCACGCCACCCGGGTCGACCCGGAGATCAAGCGGCGGGTGAGAGGGCCTGGCGGGTGAGGGGAGAGGACGGCTTGACGTACTAACGAGATAAAGCCGGTTTACTTGACCGTATGTCACCTGATCGTCAAACGAGGTCATCCTGTGAGTCTCAACGCCTTCTTCGCGCGGTACGCGCGGGGTTCGGGCGGGCACCGGATGTCGGGCCTGGTGACGAGCGAGTCGGAAGGCCGAGCGGCCTGAGGGTTCAGCGACCGCTCCCGGAACCGGACCGCCGCACGGGTGCCCCAACGCCCCCGGGATGGCGGATGCGGAGGCCAGACCGCAGCGGGTTTCGGGGGCGGCCCTGCGTTTGTAACGTGTGAACACAGTGATGCCGCCACACGACAACGCCGTTCGCCTCAACTCCCTGGCCAGCGGACGCGCGCCGCACCGGTACCGGCAGGAAGAGCTGGTGCCCCTCGGCTACGAGTTCTTTTCACACTCGTTTGCCAACTTCGACCGGATGGCGCGGGTGTACGCGAACGCCGGAATCGACTCCCGCCAGATCTCCATGCCGCTGGACTGGTATCGCCAGCCGCGCACCTTCTCCGAACGCAACGACGTCTACATCGAGTGTTCGCTGGCGATCCTGGAAGAGGTCGCCGCACGATGTCTCGACCAGGCCGGGCTGGAGCCGGGGGAGGTGGGCGGACTGGTCGTGGTGTCCAGCACGGGCCTGGCGACCCCCACCCTGGACGCATTGCTCATCGATCGCCTGCGCCTGCCGCCGGACATCCGGCGCCTGCCGATCTTCGGTCTCGGCTGCGCGGGCGGAGTGCTGGGGCTGGCCCGTGCCGGCGCGATGTGCCGGGCCGAACCCGAACTGAACGTCCTGTTCCTCACCGTCGAACTGTGCACGCTCACATTCCAGAAGGACGACGCGTCGAAGAGCAACGTCGTCGCGGCCGCGCTCTTCGGAGACGGGGCCGCGGGCGCGGTGCTGAGCACGTCGGGCCGGGGGCCGGCGGTCCGGGACTGGGGCGAGTACACCTGGCCCGGCTCCCTGGATGTCATGGGTTGGGACTTCGGCGAAGCGGGTGAGTTCGGCGTCCTGTTCTCGCGCAGCATCCCGGACATCGTCCGGCGGCGCTTTCGCGGCGCGGTCGAGGGTTTCCTCCAGTCCCGCGACCTCTCGCTGGAGCAAATCGACGTGTACGCCGCGCACCCCGGCGGAGCGCGGGTTCTCGACGCGCTGGAGGAGGCGCTCGACCTGCCCCCGGATGCCCTGATCCATTCCCGGGAGATCCTTCGCCGTCACGGAAACATGTCCGCGCCCACGGCCTTGTTCGTCCTGGAACGTGCCCTGCAGGCGGGCGCCACGGGCCGCATCCTGCTCACTTCGCTCGGCCCCGGATTCACTGCCGCGATGATGCTGATCGAGGCATGACCCATCTGATCCTGCTCATCGTAGCCCTTCAGCACCTGGGCTACATGGCGCTTTCCCGGCGCAACTCGGCCCGGCTCCTGGCCCGGGGTGGCGAAGAGGTCGGGCGTTGGCACCTTCCGCTCTTCATCGCGGTGTACGTTGCCTGGTTCGCGGCGATGGCCGCGTTCATCGACCCCGGCACGCCCCCGAGCCTGTGGTGGATCGGGGTCTATCTGCTGCTGCAGGCGTTCCGGGCCTGGGTCATGCTGAGCCTGGGCGAGTACTGGACCGTGCGCGTCATCACGGTTCCCGGCGCGCCGCTGGTGGTGCGGGGGCCCTACCGCTTCATGCGGCACCCGAACTACGCACTCGTGGTGGGCGAGGTCGTGTCGGTTCCCATGATCTTCGGGGCATGGCGCATCGCGGCAGTCATGGGGCTCCTCGTCACACTCGCCGTGTTCCTGCGAATCCGGGTCGAGGACGCCGCCCTGGCACCCCTGCGGAAAGCCGGGCCCTAGCCTGGCCTGCCTTCTTCGGCGGGTCGGGAACCTGATTTGACAACTCGGCGAGATAAGGGCTGGGTCATTGCAATTATCTTGATGGGATGTCAAAGCGGTGCTTGACGGTCTAACGAGATAAGGCCAAATTATTTCGCCTTATGTCGACCGATCGTCAAACGAGGTCATCCCGTGAGTCTCAACGCCTTCTTCGCACGGCACGCGGTGTTCACCGTGGAAGAGCTGGATGCGTTCCTGTCACATCGAGGCTCCGCCAATGCCGCTACCCGCAACTCTCTCCTGGCCTACTACCGCAGGCGAGGGCGAATCGTCTCCCTGCGCCGGGGCCTGTATGCGACGGTCCCGCTGGGCATGAATCCGGAGACTGCGCCCATCGATCCCTTCCTGGTCGCGGCCAAGCTCACGGAGGACGCAGTCCTGGCTTACCACACAGCCCTGGAATTCCATGGCCGCGCATACTCGGTCCACTGGACGGTGGTGTACATATCGGCGAAGCGGTCGCTGCCGATGGAGTTCCGGTCCCACGAGTACCGGCGTGCACCTGTACCGCCGCCCCTGCTGCGAAAAAGGGAAGCGATGTTCGGCGTGATCCGCCAGCGCCGCTCCGGCGTGCAGATTCGGGTGACCAGTCACGAAAGAACACTGGTCGACGTGCTGGACCGCCCGGACCTGACGGGCGAATGGGAAGAGATCTGGCGGTCGCTTGAGTCGGTGGAGTTCTTCGATCTGGACCAGGTCATCGAATACGCGCGTCTGCTGGACAACGCCACGACCGCCGCGAAGGTGGGGTTCTTTCTGCAACAGCACAGGGACGACCTGATGGTTGAGGACGCGCACCTCGAGATGCTGCGTCGAATGCGGCCCAGGCAGCCCCACTACCTGGTGCGCGCCAGTCGCCGCGACTGCACGTGGGTCAAGGACTGGAACCTGATGGTCCCCGAGCAGGTCCTGAACCGGTCCTGGGAAGAGATGCCGTGAGGGTCTCGGCGCGCGATGCGGGGCCGTTTGCCCGAGCCGAGGGGTTCAGCGAACGGGTAGTCGAGAAGGTGCTCCAGTTGATGCACCTTCTGAGCGCGCTCAATTCGCATCCGGGACTCCGTGGAAAATGGGCACTGAAGGGCGGCACGGCGTTGAATCTGTTTGTGCTTCGCTATCCAAGACTGTCTGTGGACATCGATCTCAACTACATCGGCGCGCTCGACCGCGAAGACATGCTTGAGGACAGACCCCGCGTCGAGCGAGCGGCTCAGGCGGTATTCTCACGAGAGGGGTTCACGGTCCGGCGGGCCCCGGACGAACATGCAGGCGGGAAATGGCGGTTGGGGTACGTGAGCTACACGGGTCAGCCGGCGATCCTCGAAGTGGATCTCAACTACATGTACAGACAGCCGCTCTGGGACGGCTGCGAGGCCGACTCCCATCCGATCGGTGACTATTGTGCCAGGGGAATCCCTCTGGTAGACCTCCACGAACTCGCGGCGGGCAAGCTTGCGGCGCTGCTGTCGCGCAGGCAGTCGAGAGATCTCTTTGATTGCAGCCAGATTCTCGGCCTGGATGATCTCCGGAGTGACCAGCTCCGCGTCGCGTTCGTCGTCTATGGAGCGATGAACCGCAAGGACTGGCGGACCGTCTCAGTCGAAGACATCGACTTCGAAGAACGGGAGTTGACGAGACAACTGCGTCCCATGCTTCGGGCACCGGGACCGTCCGGGCAGGCCGTGACAACCGATTACGCCCGGGGACTCGTCGAGGATTGCAAGAGAGCGCTATCCGCCGTACTGCCTCTTGCCGACAGGGAACGCGAGTTCCTCGACCTGCTGTTGGACAAGGGCGATGTCGATGCAGGCTTGCTCACCTGCGACACATCCTTGCAGCAACGCATTCACAACCAGCCTCTGCTCCAGTGGAAGGCCCTCAACGTCCGACGTCACAGGGGACTGCTGCCGCCTCGTGCCTCCGAACACCCTTCCGCACCGTGATCCTGGCGACCATGGGGCATCTCGGGAAACCTGCCGGTCGTTGCGTGATGGGGATGTGGGCTGAAGGGGTCGTCACTTATCCAATCGATACATCCGAACGGTCTCGATGCCGAGAGAATCCGCATGAACGCCGAGGACCGACTGCGTCCCGATGTACGTGATCCGGAAGCCGCCGGGAGTCGCAAGGAAGCCAGTGAGTTTGCCCTCCGCGTCGAAGATGTCCCATTCTCTCGCGCCGGAATCCGCGATCAGGTCACTCCAGGACCGCTCCACCCATAGGTTGCCTGCTTCGTCAAAGAGGAATCTGCCATGGAGCGGGTGGGTGCTCGCGAACTCGGTCGCCCGGATTCGATCGATGGCTGGACCCGACATTCCCCGGAGGCGCTCCCCGGCTGCGGCCCGCGATTCATCGATTTCGGCTTGTGTCACCGCCCTCGGAATTCGATCCGCACGCACGATTCTGCGCACGGATCCGGATCGGTCACGGCCCACCAACTCGTATCGGCTGGAATGTCCATACCAGGCCAGGTTGCCGCCTGCCGCGAAATGTGCCCGCGCGCCGAAGGCAAGGCCCAAGCCGTTGCGGCCCAGTTGCTCACCCGCGAACTCGCCGAGGGGCTCCAGTACCTCTCCATCGCGGTCAACCGAGTATAGGAAGTGCGTGGATTGGTCGCGTGCGTCCCCGGACGGAGATTGAGCGAGCGCGTCGACGAGCAGCGTGCCGTCCTCAAACCACCCGACCGGGTTGGGGGCAGACGCCCCTGGGAGCCACGGCATCGGGAATGATCGGGCGAACGTGCCAGATGACGTGAACAGGGTAATCCGCCCGCCGAAGGGATCGACCGCCACAATCGTATCACCCGGCAATTCCGAAATCGTCCAAAGGTTCGCGAACTCTCCGGGTCCTTCACCGCGTCTTCCAAACGTGCGCAAGTACCCTCCCCCATCGTCAAAAACGCGGACCTCCGCCGCCAGGCCTTCGGCTACGGCGATGTCCCCGCTCGACAGCCGAATGACTTGGTTGATGCGCCCGAAGAGATCCGGTCCGTCCCCCGTGCCCTCGCTACGGCCGATCAGAAGGACGGGGGGAAGCTGGAGCCTCCATTCGTCGCCCGAGACTTCCAGGCCGCTCTCCGCGATCACGACACGGGCGCTATCGCGAACGATGGTCAACGAACTGCTGTCGGGAGAGACACACCCAGCATGGAGGAGCGTGGCCGCTGCGAGAACGATGGGTCGGGGCGTCATGCGCAAAGAGTCTCCCGGGGAGTGGATCAGGTCTCCCAACCCTTGAGACGCCCGGGCGCAACATCAGGGTTGGCTGCCGATTCTACCAGTGGGCGCGGTGCACGCGCGGATTCATCCACGGGCTGCTAGTATTGGCTCTCGCGTGCAAGGCCGCTGAACCCACCGAAGACCGGAGGTACCCGTGTCGAAGCTGCTCGTTGCGGCGCTGGCTGGCGGACTGATCTGGGCCGCGGCCCAGGAGAATCAGGCGGCCACCCACATTACCGCGGAGGACATTCTCGCCACCATCGCGAACGCTCCCGAGGGCCGGGTGAGCGACCAGCAGATCCGCCACATCGATGCGGGCGGCCACAACGTCGGGGTCGGGTTGGTGCACCGGCCGCCCACCACCTCGCTGGGGGCGATCCAGCACCACAACCAGACCGAGGTCTACTACGTTGTGTCGGGGCGGGGCACGCTGGTGACCGGGGGCGAGCTCACGGACCCGCGTCCCCTCGATCCGGAGGGGAATACGGTCCGCACGCTGACCGGCCCGAGTGCGCTGGGCGGCATCGCCGGCGGACAGAGCCGCGACATCGAACCGGGGGACATGGTGATCATCCCGACCAACTCGCCGCACGGCTTCAGCGAGATCACCGAGGCGATCACCTACATCGTCGTGCGGGTGGATCCAGACCAGTTGGTCGCGCTCAAGTAGTGGGGGTGCCATGACTCGATCGCGAATTCCCCGATGCCGCGTGCGGCTGGCCGCAAACACGCTGGCAGCCTTCGCGGCCTGCCTGGCGGCGGTCGCGGTGCCCTTCCGCCTGGGCGCACAGGTCGCTGTCCCGGCGGACGACGCCGTGACCGTCTTCCTGGTGCGCCACGCCGAACGCCTCGACGACAGCCCGAACTCGCCCTTGAACGACGTTGGGCGAGCACGGGTCGAGCGGCTCCGGACACTGTTGGCGGACGTGGATTTCACCCACGTCCATTCCACCAACCTGACGCGGACGCTCGGTACCGCCCGCCCCATCGCGGAGGACGATGGCGTCGAGCTCATCATCTACAGCCCCGGAGAACTGGAGCAACTCGCGGAGACCATTCGCGCGACCCCCGGTCGTCATCTGGTGTCGGGCCACAGCAACACCACGCCGCGCCTGGCGGAGGCGCTCGGGGGCGATCCTCACGGTCCCATCGACCACATGGAGTACGACCGGCTCTACATCATCGTCATCCAGCCCGGGCGACCCGCGGTCACCACCTTGCTGCGTTTCTGAATCGCAGCCAGCTTGCCGCATGCTCCTCGAAACACCCTTCCACCCGCGCACCGCCGCGCTCTCCCACCACCGCCGCTGGCGCAACTGGTCCGGGTACTCCATCGCCCTCAGCTACGAGCCCGGCCACGAGTACGAGTACTACGCGGTGCGCAGCGGCGCGGCCCTCTTCGACATCTCGCCCCTGCGCAAGTACGAGATCACGGGAACCGATGCGGCCGCGCTGCTGGACCGGATCGTCACGCGCGACGCGGCCGACTGCCCGGAGGGACACGTACTCTACAGCCCTTGGTGCGACGAGGCCGGCAAGCTGATCGACGATGGCACCGTGCAGCGCCTGGACGCGGACCGATTCCGCATCACGGCCGCGGATCCGTGCCTGCGCTGGTTCGAGGATTGCGGGCTCGGAATGGACGCCGACGTGCGCGACATCTCGCTTGAGCTGGCGGCGCTCGCCCTTCAGGGGCCCACGTCGGGTGACATTCTGGCGGGGTTGGTGACCGGCGCGGACATCGCGTCCGTCCCGTATTTCGGGCTCACGAAGGGGACCGTGGGATCGAGTCCGGTCACGATCACGCGGACCGGCTACACGGGTGATCTGGGATACGAGCTCTGGGTGCGCCCCGAACACGCGCTCGACCTCTGGGACGCGCTCATGGAGATGGGCCGGGGGTACGGCATCGCCCCGGCGGGGCTCGACGCCCTCGACGTGGCCCGCATCGAGGCCGGGCTCCTGCTCAAGGAAGTCGATTATGTGTCGGCGTGGACGGCGCTCATCGAGTCGCGCAAGTCCTCGCCCTACGAGGCTGGCCTGGGATGGGCGGTCCAGCCGCGGTCCGGACGCGACTTCGTGGGCGGGAGGGCGCTCGCGCGGGAGGCCGCCCAGCCCTCCAAGTGGGCCTTCGCGGGGCTGGAGGTTGACTGGCCGCGCATCGAGCGGCGTTTCGCCTCGGTCGGACTGCCTCCGCTGGTGGCGGGCAAGGCGTCGCGCGAGCCGGTGCCGATCTTCGCCGCCGGGGCGCAGGTCGGGTTCGTGACCAGTTCCACCTTCTCGCCAATCCTCAAGAAGTACATCGCCCTCGCGACCCTGCAGCGCGATTTCGCGCGGCCCGGCGGACGTGTGGACTTCGAGCTCACCGTGGAGTTCGTGCGCCACGAGGTGCCGGCCACGGTGGTGAAGACCCCCTTCTTCGATCCCGCGCGCAAGCGCGCATAAGTCCGATGACCCGCACATACGACGCGGTCGTGATTGGCGGCGGGCACAACGGCCTCGTGCACGCGGCCTACCTGGCGCGCGCGGGGCTTGACGTGTGCGTGCTCGAGGCGCGTCCGATGGTGGGGGGCGCCACGGTCACCGAGGAGATCTTCCCGGGTTTCCGCTACAGCGTCTTCTCCTATGTGGTGAGCCTGATGCGCCCGGAGATCATTCGCGAGCTGGACCTGCCCCGGCACGGGCTCACCATCCTGCCGCTCGAGAGCACGCTCACACCGCTCCCTGACGGCGACCGGCTCTACCGCGACGGCGACCACTACCGCACCTGGCGAGAGATCGCGCGCTTCTCGGTGCGCGACGCCGAGGCTTACGACGACTACGGCCGGTCGCTCTTTTTCATGGCGCGCGCGGTGAAGTATCTGCTCGACATCGTCCCGCCCGACCCCGCCCGCCTGGGCCCTCGCGACATCTCCGGCCTGATCCGCCTTGCCCGGCACTTTCTGGGGCTCGAGCCCGAACAGCTGCACCTGCTCGTGAAGCTGATGACGATGAGCGCGGCGGATTTCCTGGACGAGTGGTTCGAGACCGACGTGCTAAAGGCGACGCTGTCGGCGAGCGGGATCATCGGGACCTTCCTGGGGCCGCGCTCGCCGGGCACCGCCTACGTCCTGCTCCACCACTACATGGGGGAGATCGACGGCCACTTCCGGGCGTGGGGCTTTGCCAAGGGCGGCACCGGGGCGGTCGCCGAGGCGATCGCGTCGGCCGCGCGCGAGGCAGGCGCGGAAGTCCGCACCGACGCGCCGGTCGCCCGGGTGCTGGTCCGCAACGGCCGCGTGACCGGGGTGGCTCTGGCCAACGGGGACGAGGTGCACGGAAAGGTGGTCTCGTCCAGCCTGGATCCGCGCCGCACCTTCCTCGACCTGCTCGAAGAGGATGAGCTCCCGGGAGAGCTGGTCCGCGCGGTGCGCGCCTTCCGCTTCCGCGGCTCCTCCGGAAAGGTCAACCTGGCGCTCGACGCGGCCCCCGACTTCACCTGCATGCCCGGCTGGGGGCCTCACCTGCGGGGCGCCGTCTCAATCAGTCCCTCCCTCGACTACCTGGAGCACGCCTATGACGACGCGAAGTACGGGGACTACTCGAAGGAACCCTACATCGACATCGTCATCCCCTCGGCGATCGATCCCGGGATGGCCCCGCCCGGCAAGCACGTCATGTCGTGCTTCGTCCAGTACGCGCCCTATGAGCTGCGCGAAGGGAACTGGGACGACAGGCGCGAGGCCTTCGGCGATACCGTGGTCGACACGCTGGCGCGCTACATCCCGAACCTGAAGGACATCATCCTGCACCGTCAGGTGCTCACGCCGCTGGACATCGAGCGCACCACGGGGCTCTCGCAGGGCAACATCTTCCAGGGCGAGCTGAGCCCGTCGCAGCTCTTCTTCCTCCGTCCGGCCGCCGGGTACGCGAAGTACCGCACGCCGGTGCGGGGCTACTACCAGTGCGGCTCGGGGACGCACCCGGGAGGCGGCATCATGGGCGCGCCCGGGAAGCTCGCCGCCGGCACTGTCCTGGCCGATCTTGGGCGAGGGCGGCGGGGGAGGGAACGGTGAGCGGCTACGACGCGGTCGTCGTGGGGGCGGGGCACAACGCCCTGGTCACGGCGGCCATGCTCGCGCGCGAGGGATGGAAGGTGCTGGTGCTCGAGCGCCGGGGGGTCGTCGGGGGCGCCGCCGCGAGCGATGAGCTCTTTCCCGGCTGCCGGGTCAACGTGGCCGCGCAGGACGCCGGCCTCTTCCAGCGAGAGATCGTCTCCGAACTCGGTCTCGACGCCCGCGAGCTCGAGTGGGTGCATCCGCCTGCGGTGGCCACCTCGCTCACCGGCGGCGGGGAGGCGCTGACGCTCTGGCGCAACCCCGTACGGACCCGCGACGAGATCGCACGCCACAGCCCGGCGGATGCGCAGCGCTTTCCGGAGTGGGCCGACTACCTGCGCTCGATGGCCCGCGTGCTGCGGATCGCTCTGGAGCACCCTCCTCCGATCCTTCACGGCGCTTCCGCCAGGGAACGGCTGCGCATGCTGCGTCCGCTGCTTCGGGCGGGCCGGCTCGGGAAACGCACTGTCGTGGAGCTGCTGCGGGCGCTCCCGCTCTCGGCGCGCGATCTGCTCGACGACTGGTTCGTGAGCGATGCCCTCAAGGGGATGCTCGCCACCAGCGCCCTTCCGGGTGGCCGCCAGGGGCCGAGCGCCATGGGCGGCGCCTTCCGCATGTTCTACCACGCCGCCGGGAGCGAAGCCTGTGGCTTTCGCTCGACCGTCTTCGTCAAGGGCGGCCTGGGCGTGCTCTCGGAGGCCCTGGCGGATGCGGCGCGCATGCACGGAGCGGAAGTCCGCACCGGGGCCGACGTGGAGAGCATTCTGGTCGAGGACGGGGTGGCCACCGGGGTGCTGCTGGCTGGCGGAGAAGAGGTCTTCGCCGGCTGCGTGGTGTCGGGCGTCGACCCCCGCAGCACCTTCTTCGGGCTGGTGGGCGCGCCCCGGCTGGGCCCCGAGTTCAACCGCAAGGTGACCAACATCCAGCTCCACGGGACCACCGCTGCCCTGCACCTGCTGCTCGACGGGCTTCCGCCGCTGCCGGAGGCCGCGGACCGCCTGTCCGGGCACACCCTGGTGGCCCCGGACCTGGAGTACCTGGAGCGGGCCGGCGATGACGCCAAGTACGGGCGCTGCTCGGCGCGCCCGCACCTCGACATGGTGGTTCCGACGCTCCACAACCCCGCACTCGCGCCCGCCGGGCGCCATCTGGCCTCCATACAGATCCGCTACGCTCCGTACGGGCTGCGCTCGGGCAGCTGGGAGGACAGCGCAACCCACGACGCCCTGCTCGCCGGCGCGCTCGAAGTGCTCGACGAGTTCCTCCCCGGCCTGCGCGAGCGCATCGTCGACCACCGCCTGCTTACGCCGCTCGACCTCGAGACCGAACTCGGCCTCACGGGCGGTGACGAATACCACGGACAGATGGGCCTCGACCAACTCCTCTTCATGCGGCCGGTCCCCGGATGGGGCCGGTACCGGACGCCGGTGGAGCGCCTGTTCCTGTGCGGCTCGGGGACCCATCCGGGAGGGGGCGTCACGGGCGGTCCCGGCCGGCTTGCCGCGCGCGAGATCTTGCGCGACGGGAGGCGGGGCACGCCTTTGGGCGGGCGGGATCAACCGTGAACCGAGCAGCCGGCCCGAGCGGCCCGCACCTGACCTGAAATCCACCCGAGGAGCGAACTTCATGTCCCCGACCTTCGACATGGCCCTGATCCAGCGCGGCGCCCGGCTGCGCAGATCGCCCTACTTCGAGGCCACCCTGCGCGCGGGCTGCCGAAGCTATACGGTCTACAACCACATGTTCCTCCCGACCCGGTACGACGACCTGCAGGCCGAGTACGAGAAGCTGCTGACCGGGGTGACGGTGTGGGACGTGAGCGTGGAGCGGCAGGTGGAGATCACCGGCCCGGACGCCTTCGAGTTCACCAACCTGCTCACGCCGCGCGACCTCTCCAGGTGCGCCGTCGGCCAGGGCAAGTACGTCCTCATCACCGCCGAGGACGGCGGCATCGTGAACGATCCGGTGCTCCTGCGCCTGGGTGAGAACCACTTCTGGCTGGCGCTGGCCGACAGCGACGTGCTGCTCTGGGCGAAGGGGGTCGCCCTCAACTCCGGGCTCGACGTCGAGCTGTGCGAACCGGATGTGTCGCCCATGCAGGTGCAGGGTCCGAAATCGAAGGAAGTCATCCGCAGGCTCTTCGGCGACGAAGTGAGCGGGTTGCGTTACTATTGGTTCGCCGACACCGACCTGGACGGCATTCCGGTGGTGGTGACGCGCACCGGCTGGAGCGGCGAGGTCGGTTACGAAATCTACCTGCGGGACGGCAGCCGGGGGATGGAACTCTGGGACCGCGTGATGGAAGCAGGACGCAATCTCGGGATTTCCCCTACCGGGCCGTCGGACATCCGCCGCATCGAGGCCGGCATCCTCAACTACGGCATAGACATGACGCTGGAGAACAACCCCTACGAGGTCGGGCTCGGCTGGCAGGTGGACCACGACCAGGAGGGCGACTTCATCGGCCGCGAGGCGCTCGCCCGCATCGCCGCGGAAGGACCCGCGCGCGCCCTGGCCGGAGTCGAGATCGCGGGCGCCGCGCTCGACCTCAACATGACCCGCTGGCCCGTGCATCGGGACGGTTCGGAGATCGGCTTGGTGACGTCGGCGGTGTATTCGCCGCGGCTCGACCGCAACATCGGCTACGCCATGGTGCCCGTGGCATTCGGAGCCCTGGGTACGCGACTCGGCGTAGCCACCCCCGATGGCGAGCGGGACGCCACGGTCGTGCGCAAGCCCTTCGTGGATCCCGGCAAGCAGATCCCCAAGTCGTGAGGCGGGGCCAAGAGAGTAAACAGTAAATGACAGTCGATTTGTCATGAGATATCAGTCTGTCAGCATGGGATCCGAGATCATCATCAGCGAGGAAGAGACTTGAGCGACAGCGAGGGGACCGTGGCGAAGCGTCCGACGGTGCTCGGGCACTTCGCCAACTATCGTTTCACGGCGCGCTTCTGGGAGATGGACGGGGCGGCCCGACGGGCTCGAGCCCGTGCCTGGTTCGACGATGTGCGGGGCGCCGCGGACCTGGCCCATCCCTATCTGCTGCAAGGCCTCGAAGCCGGAGCCGACGTGCTGGTGTGGAGTTCGGTGCGCGCGGAAGAGGATGAGGCAGGCGCGCGCTATTTCATGTGTCGGGCCAAGGCTGAGGGCCCGAACCGGGACATCGTCGAGCCGGTCAGCACGCTCTGGGGTTACACGCGCCCCTCGGAGTACAGCAAGGCGCGGTCGGCCCAGGAGGTCGATTCCTTCGCCGAGGAGCGCAGGCGGTATCTGGTCGTCTATCCGTTCACCAAGACGGCGGACTGGTATCTTTTCGGGCGTGAGACGCGCCAGGGGATGATGAACGAGCACATTCGCATCGGGAAGCAGTTCCGGCGCATCAAGCAGTTGCTGCTGTATTCGTTCGGGCTCCAGGATCAGGAATTCGTGGTCGTCTACGAGATGGACGATCTGCGGCTGTTTTCCCGGCTCGTGCATGAGCTGCGGAGCACCGAGGGCAGGCGCTACACGGCGAGCGACGCGCCGCTGCACACGGGGATCTTCGCGAGTCCCGACGAGTGGCTGGATACGCTGGGTTAGCGTGACTCGACGCAGGGGGATGGGGCGATAGGGCGCATGGGGGATCCGGTTTCCGGCGTGGTGCCGCTCGCGCGTGTGCGGGTGGTGACGACGCGCAGTGCGTCGGGGGATGATCGGCTGCGCGCATTGCTGGAGGCGGCGGGGGCGGAAGTGCTGGCGTGGCCGACCACCGAGTACCCCCCGCCGCGCGATGCCCGACCGCTGGAGGCGGCGTGTGCGCGGCTCGACCGGTTCGACTGGGTGGTGTTCACCAGCGCGCGCGCGGTGGCGGCCGTGGGGACGTGCCCACCCCCCACCCCCCGAGTCGCCGTGGTGGGTCCGGCCACCGCCCGCGCCGCCGCCGAGGCGGGCTGGGCGGTCGCGGTGGAGGGGCGCGGGCCGGGCGCGCGCGGCCTGGCCGCTCAGGTGGCCGCGACCTTCCCGCTCGCGGACGCGCGCGTGCTCTTTCCGGCCGCCTCGGGGGCCGCGCCCACCGTGGAGGAGGAATTCACCGCGCTGGGGGCCCGCGTCAGCCGGGTGGACGCCTACCGCACGGTGGTGACCCCACCCCCGGCCGAACGGATGCGCCGCGACCTGGCCGCCGGGATGGACTCGGTCACCTTTGCCAGCCCGTCGGCGGTGGAGGCGGTGGACCGCGCTCTGGGCGGGGAGATCGCCGGCTGCCTCGCTGGGTTGACAGTCGTGTGTATCGGCCCCACGACCGCCGCGGCGCTCGCCCGCCGGGGGGTCGGCAATGCGCGGGTGGCGGGTACCGCCACACTGGAGGGCATGGTCGAGGCGGTAGTGGACTTGCTCGGGAACCCCGGCTCGGGGCGTAGCGATGCCGATTTGGAACATGCCTCGTCGCGGGCGGCGGTCCAATTGCGCGCGGCCGGGCGCCCGGATGCGGATTTGGGACGCGCTACGCACACCCTCGGCGCCACTGCCCCCAACCCGGACGCACGCGCGTGACCTCCCGCAGCGAGGAGCTGTTCGGTCGCGCCCGCCGGGTGCTGCCGGGTGGGGTCAACAGCCCGGTGCGCGCGTTCAAGTCGGTCGGGGGGGTGCCCCGCTTCATCCGTTCCGCCCGGGGCGCGTACCTCGAGGACGCCGACCGGAACCGCTATCTCGACTTCATGGGGTCGTGGGGGGTGGCGATCCTGGGACACGACCACCCGGAGGTGCGCGATGCTGCTGCGCGCGCTCTCACCCGCGGCACTTCCTTCGGAGCGCCTTCGCCCGACGAAGTCGAGATCGCCGAGCTCATCGCCGAACTCGTGCCCGGCATCGAGGTGGTGCGCTTCGTCAACTCCGGCACCGAGGCCACCATGAGCGCCATCCGCCTGGCGCGCGCGGTCACCGGCCGCAGCCGGATCGTCAAGTTCAGGGGCGGCTACCACGGGCATGCGGACGCCTTCCTCGTGGCTGCGGGGTCGGGGGCGGCAACACTGGGCGTGCCCTCCAGCCCCGGCGTGCCCCCGGCAACCGCCCGGCAAACCTCCATCGCCCAATTCAACGACCTCGCATCGGTGGAGGACTGCTTCTCCGCCTCGGAGGCGGGCGTTGCCGCGGTCATCGTGGAACCGGTGGCGGGCAACATGGGATGCGTTCCCCCCGCTGACGGGTTCCTGGCCGGCCTGCGTGACCTCTGCACCCGGCACGGCGCCCTGCTGATCTTCGACGAGGTGATGACAGGCTTCCGCGTGGGGCTCACCGGCGCGCAAGGGCGCTACGATGTCACTCCGGACCTCACCACCCTCGGCAAGGTTATCGGCGGCGGGCTCCCGGTGGGCGCATACGGGGGCCGCGGGGAGCTGATGCGCGAGATCGCCCCCGACGGGCCGGTCTACCAGGCCGGCACCCTCTCCGGCAACCCGCTGGCCATGGCCGCGGGACTGGCAGCGATGCGCCACCTCGCGGCGCATCCCGAAATCTACGACCACACCGAACACCTGGGCCGCCTCCTCGACCGCGGTTTCGCCGAGATCGGCGCGCATGCCCGGGTGTCCATCCGCTGGAACCGTGTCGGCGCGATGGGGTCCCTCTTTTTCTCCGAGTCGCCCGTCGTGGACTGGCCGTCCTCCGAAGCGTCATCGAGCGACCGGTTCAACCGGCTCTTCCACGGCATGCTCGATCGCGGCATCTATCTGCCCCCCAGCTCCTTCGAAGCCTGGTTCTGGTCGGCGGCGCACGAGGAGCCCGAGATCGCGCGCGCGCTGCAAGCGGCCGCCGAGATCATCCATCGGATGGACGCCCAGGCAGGATGAACGGATCCGACAACGCCACCGTCTTCGAGCGTGCCGCCCGGGGCCGGCCGGTACCCCACACGCCCATCTGGATCATGCGCCAGGCGGGGCGCTACCTGCCGGAATACCGGAAACTACGCCGCAAGGTCGACTTCATCACGGCGACACGCACTCCGGAAATCGCGGCGCGCATCACGCTGCAACCGATGGAGCGCTTCGCGATGGACGCCTCCATCCTCTTCAGCGACATCATGACGCCGCTCGATCCGATGGGCGTCGAGGTGAAGTTCGCGCCCGGTCCCGTGCTTCCCGATCCCGTGCGCACGCCTGAAGCTGCGCGCGCGGTGCGCGAACTGGTCCCGGAGGAAGGGGTTCCATTCGTCCTGGAGGCGATCCGCGCGGTCCGCGCCGAACTCCGCCCGGAGGCCGCGCTCATCGGCTTCGCCGGAGCTCCGTTCACCCTCTTCTGCTATCTGGTCGAAGGGGGCGGCTCCAAGGACTTCATGACCGCCCGCAGCTTCCTGCGCCGCGAACCGGAGGCCTCGCTGGCCCTGCTCCACACGCTCGGACGCTCGATGGCCCGCTATCTGGTGGCCCAGGCTGAGGCCGGCGCGAACGCGGTCATGCTTTTCGACTCCTGGATCGGCATGCTCGGCCCGGACAGCTACATGCGCTTCATCCACCCCGTGCTGACCCGGACATTCGCAACAGTCCGGGCCGCGACGGACTGCCCCATCATCTACTTCCCCAACCGCGGCGGGCCGCTGCTGCGCTCGATGCGGGGACTCGACGTCGATGTGGTTGCCATCGACTGGACCCTGCCGCTCTCGAGGGCCGACCGGCTGCTGGGTGGCGGGCGCGCCCTGCAGGGCAACCTCGATCCCGCCGAACTCTTCGGGCGCCCGCATGCGCTCAGGCGCGCGGCGGATGCCGTGCTTGCCGAAGCGGAAGGCCTGGCGGGGCACATCTTCAGCCTGGGGCACGGGATCGACCGGCGCACCGACCCCGACCAGGTCGCCCGCCTGGTCGACCATGTCCACGAGCGCGGCCGGACGGGCGCGGACTAGTTCCGATGGGACGCATGGAGGGCCCCGGGCAGCAGGCCCCGGGCAGGCAACCGGAGGTGACGCCCTGAGAATCGCGGTCCTTCTGATCAACTTCGGCGAACCGGCCGAACCGGTGCTGGAAGAGGTTACCCCCTTCCTCGAGCGCATCTTCCTTCAGAACGCCGATCTGGAAAGCGACCGCTCCGCCCGCGCCCGCGCCGCCCAGCTCGCCGCCGCCCGGGCCCCCCACCTCGTGGAAGCCTACCGCGCCATCGGCGGTTCGCCCCTGGACACGCAGGCCCGGGCCCAGGCCGATGCGCTGCGGGAAACGCTGACCGCGCGCGGCATGGATGCCCGCATCGAGGCCGTCTTCCAGTTCACGCCGCCCTTCATCCGCGACGGCGTGGCCAGCGCGCGAGAGGGGCGGGCGGATGTGCTGGTGGGACTACCGGTCTACCCCATGTGCGGTCATTCCACGACCGTCGCCGCCCTCGACTCGGTTCGCGCCGCCCTCGACGAACTGGACTGGGACGTGCCCTTCATCGGCGTCGGCGGCTGGCACCGGCATCCGGGATACCGGGCGCTCAGAGCCGAACACATCCGCGCCTTCGTGCGCGAGAACGCGCTCGACCTCTCGGATCCGGACACGATTCTCTATTTCTCCGCCCACGGGACGCCCGTGAAATACATCCTCGACGGCAACCGCTACGACCGCTACGTCGAGGAGCACTGCGGGGAGATCGCCGAAGCGCTGGGCGTCGGCGACCGGTTCGCCGTCGGCTTCCAGAACCACACCAACCGGCGCATCGCCTGGACCTGGCCGGACAACGAGGAGCGCATCGAGACGCTGGCGGAGCGGCGCCTGGTGGTGGACGCCGTCAGTTTCATCCACGAGCAGTCGGAGACCCTCGACGAACTGGACCGCGAGCTGCGTGAAGCGGTGGAGGCGATGGGCAAGGAGATCTACCGGGTGCCGGTGCCCCACGACGATCCCCGCTTCGCAGGCGTGCTCGCGGATCTCGTGGGTCAGGCGCTGGGCCAGTCCTCGGCGGAGGATCCGGCGCTGGCGCCCTGCCGCTGCCGGCCGGTACCGGGCACCTGGTGCACGAACGGCGCGCGCGACCTCGCTCCGAGCCCGTACATCAAGCCGGACTCCAGGGCCGCACCAGGCTCCCGGCCGGATCACGGCTCCGCCCGCCCGCCCACCGCCCATCACCCTCCTTGATCGCGATCGTCGGCGGGGGCATGAGCGGCCTCGCCCTGGGCCGCGAGCTGGTCCGAAGGGGGCGCGAATGCGTCGTGTTCGAGGCCGAAGACCGTCCCGGCGGAATCGTGAGCAGCAAGCGCGTGGACGGGCTGCTCCTCGAGAACGGCCCCCAGCGGGCCCGCCTCACCGCGCCGTTCGCAGCTCTGGTGGACGAGCTGGCGCTGGGCGAATCGCTCATCCTGGCGCCCCGAGACCTCGACTTCTTCATCTACCGGGACGGCAGGCTTCGCCGTGTGCCCCTTTCCATGCAGGGCCTGCTGAGGTCCGATGCCGTAAGCTGGCGCGGGAAGCTTCGCGCGATGCTCGAGCCCCTCACATCCGGAGCGCGCGAAGGCGAGCGAGTGGCCGGGTTCTTCTCCCGCAAGCTGGGGCGCGAGCTGTACGAGCACGTCGTGGGTCCACTCTATGGAGGTCTCTACGGGACCGACCCCGGGGACATGGTCGTGGGACTGTCGCTGGCCGGACTGTTGCGCGATATGGGGATCGGGCGGAGCCTGGTGCTCTCCCGCCTCCTCCGCCGCGCCCCGCGCGCGCCCCGCATCTGTTCCTTCGCCGACGGGATGGAGAGCGTGCCGCGCGCACTTGCCCGTGCCCTCGGCGAGCGGGTGCGCCTGAACGCCCCGGTCCGCGCCATCGAACCGCGACTCGGCGGCTGGTCGGTCGTGCTGGACGACGAGACGCTGCCGGCGGAGCAGGTGGTGCTCGCGGTCCCGGCGCCGGTGGCAGCCGGGCTGATCGCCCAGATCGCACCGGACACGTCCGCCCGCATCGGTGGCCTCCGCTACAATCCGCTCGCGGTCGTGCACCTGCGCGCCGACACCCACCTTCGGGGGATCGGCTTCCAGGTGTCGCTGGCGGAGCCGCGCGCGCTGCGCGGCGTGACCTTCAGCCACTGCCTGTTCGGCGGGGGAGGGGGGCGACCGGACCGCAACGGGGTGTACACCGCCTATCTTGCCCATCCGGCCCAGCCGCGTGGCGCGCCATCCGGCTCGATGGGCAACTCCGCCGCCGCGCGCGGGAGGTTGATGGAAGCCCGCACGAACGAGGCGCTGGGCGTCCGGGCCGCCTCCGAATTCGAGCGCTGCACCGGGTACGGCGCCGAGCCACTGGGAGTCGCGCGTCCGTCCATGCCCGCATGGGATACGTCGTGGTCGGCCCTCGCGGGGGTCCGGCTGCCGCCGGGGCTCCACGTCACTGCCAACTGGGAGAGCCGCCCGGGCCTGACGGGACGATTTGCGCGGGCCCGAGCGCTGGCCGCGAGCCTTGACCGGGACCGGCGGTAGGCGCGCCATCGCCCCAGAACCGCTGCGCGGCCGGTGCCTCCGAGTTGGCCTGTTTCCGCATCGTTACAGACAGGCAGTCACACCGTGCCTGCATCGTTACAGAACGGGCGCCGGACCTCATTGACCTGGGTGCGGCCTGGGAACGAACTTCGTTGCGGATCCGGGCGCCACCGACGACAGGGATTCCTTCTGGTGGCTGCTAACCCGTTGAAAAACCGGATGATAGCACATTCCGGGCTACGTCGTTGCGAGGAGGTGAGACACCTTGGTACCCTTTGCCGCAGTACTGGCGATCGCGCTTCAGGCCGTTCCGGGCGGCGAGACCAACGGAGAGGCAGCCGAAGACCCCGCCGGCGGACAGCAACCGCCGGAGCTGACACCTGCCGTCTCGTTCTCCGTGGAGCACCGGACCCGCTACGAGCACCTGAACAACCAGTTCCGGGCCGGCCGGAGCAGCGATGACCGGCTGCTTGTCTTCCGCACCCTGGCGGCGGTGGAACTGGACGCTGGCCGATTCCGCGTGAGCACGGAATTCCAGGACGCGCGCACGGAGTTGGCGGACGCGGAGACGCCGCTGTCGACCAGCATCGTCAACCCCGTGGACCTGCTGCAGGCCTATGTGGAGGTCCCGGTCGACAACCTCCTCGCGGAAGGGAGCAGCAGCGTGCTGCGGGGCGGGCGCGTCACCATGGACATCGGCAGCCGCCGCCTGATCGCGCGCGACAACTTCACCAACGTCTCGTACGCCTTTACCGGCGTCGACTGGCAGTGGACGGGTCCCGACGACAGCAGACTGCGCACGTTCTTCACCTTCCCGGTGCAGCGCCAGGTGTCCGGGGACATCCTGGAGAATCGGCCCAAGTTCGACACCGAGTCCGGCAACGTGCGCTTCTGGGGCGTCCACTACTCGCCGGCCGGCCTTCCCTGGGGCGACGAGGGCGAGTTCTACTACTTCGGGCTCGACGAAAGCGACAGCCCGGGACGGCGTACCGCCGACCGGGACTTCCACACGCTCGGCGCGCGACTCCATCGTCCTGCGGCGGAGGCCAGCTTCGACTACCAGTTCGAGTCGATCTTCCAGCTCGGCCGGTCCCGCATGTCGAAGTCGGCGACGACGGACCTGGATCATCGCGCACGGTATTTCCACATCGAGGCGGGCTATACCTTCGCGGCTCCCGGTGCTCCGCGGCTCAAGCTGCAATACGACTATGCGAGCGGGGACAGGGATCCCACGGACGGGCAGAACAACCGCTTCAGCGGCCTGTTCGGCTCCCGCAGCGGCGACTTCGGGCCCAGCGGCATCTACGGGCTGGTTCCCCGGACCAACATCAGCTCCCCCGGTGCGCACCTGAGCCTGACGCCGGGCGCGGGCGTGGAGACGTTCGTGGCCTTGCGGGCCTACTGGCTGGCCACGGTCAGCGACGCCTGGCTGGTCGCGGACATCTCGAGTCCTGCGGGCCAGGCGCAAAGCCACATCGGCAACCAGGTGGAGTTCCGGGTGCGCTGGGACGTGCGGCCGGGCCGCCTCCGGTTCCAGGCCGGGGGAGCTCACCTGTTCGCGGGAGATCTGCCCGCGAGCGCGGACAAGAGCGACCCTACCTACTTCTACGCGCAGACGACAGTCTCGTTCTGACGTCGCGCCCGTCGTTCGGGCGTCGCGCGAGCCCGGGAACTCGCTTGTGGACCCGTCTCGCGCCACCTACGTTGACCCTGTCCGACAGGCTAACCAACGCTATGCCCGGGAGGCACTCCATGAAGCTCACACGACGCGACGCGATCAAGGTATCGGGGACGGCCGTCGCCGGCCTTTCCATGGGGGTGGTGAAGCCCGACCGGGTCCTTGCGCAGGAAGCTCAGGAGTTCCCGGATCGGCTGGTGGAGGGCGAGATCCGCACACGCGCCGATCTGCCGCTGAATGCCGACGGCTCCGCCCCCGAGCATCCCCCTGGATCCGCCGGCCCCATCGACGGCGTCATCTACCGTTATACCGGGGGCGAGGCGCCCGACACCGACCTCGACTACCGCACCGCCAGCATCCGCATCGCCGCGAGCCGGCTGTCCCGGCTGCACGGCACCCTGCGCTACGACGACCTGGCGGACCTGCCCCGGCACTCCATGGTGACGCTGCTCCAGTGCGGCGCGCCCCGGCCCACCGGCATCGCCAAGTGGACCGGCGTCCGTTTCAACGACGTCCTGGACATGATCGGCCTGGCGCCCACGGCGCACTACTGCCGCATCATCTCGCACGACGGCTACTATACGGACGAGGAAGTCCCCACCATGCGTCATCGCCAGACGATGCTCGTATGGATGCTCAACGATGAGCCGCTGCCCCCCGTGAACGGCGCTCCGTTCCGTCTGGTGATCCCGTTCCGCTACGGGGGCCGCAGCGTGAAGGCCGTTCAGGAGATCACCTTCGGTTCGCCGTCGCTGCCGTTCCGCGAGGTGCCGACGCGGGGAGCCTGACGCGACGCGGGTCGGCATCGGCGTCTCTGCCGGAACGCGGCATGCTGCAAACCGGTGAGGGACGATCGGCATCGCATCGTGTCCTTCCTGGTCCATGCGGCCGGGGCTGGCGCGTTGCTCACGGTTTGCTATGTTGCGTTCCGGATCGGATTATCAGGACGTGTACGACACTTCCTGAGCCGGGTGCGACAGTTTCAGACATCATCACGCAAGTAACCGGGTTTCCCCTGCAGGGAGAGAGAGGATGAGAATCGACGTGAAGTGGCGACGCGAGGGAGGCGTTGCGATCGCTTCGGTGCTGGGCCGAATCGACAACGCGAGCGCGGACGAGTTCCGAAGTCTTGTCGAGGAAGGCCTGAGCACGGACGACGATTTCCTGATTGTGGACATGGAGAAGGTCGCGTTCATGAGCAGCGCCGGCCTCAGGGCATGCCTGATCCTGGCCAGGAAGGTCGGGCGCGGGAAGTTCGCCCTTTGCTCCCTCACCCAATTGAATCGCGAGGTCGTGGCCATCAGCGGATTCGACCAGTTGATCCCCGTGCACGAGTCACAGGCCGCCGCCATCGACGCGGTCGGCGGCTCCTGACCGCGCGTCTGAACCGACCCGATGAATGTTTTTCACGTTCCAGGGAGAACCAAGCAATGAGCGAACAGAGGGCGATCACCATCAAGCGCTCCGTCGACTTCAACATCGTGGGCGAGAACATTCTCGACATCGCGGATTTCGCGGTCGAGAAATATGAGTTCCGGAACGACACCAATCTGGCCCCGGAGGTGCGCAAGGCCGCGACCGAGGCGATCCGCGCGGCTCTCTGGGCACGAGTCGAAGAACTGAAGCTCAAGCGCAAGCAGATTCTGGCCGGCATGTTCGAGTTGGCCGACGAAACCGCAAAGCGGGTCGTGGAGGGCGGTTAGACCAGGCCGTCGTCGAGCAATTGCCGGAAGTGGTCGACGATTGATTCCGCCGCCGGGCGGAAGGTCATTCCGAGAGCGTCTCTCGCGTATCGATTGTCGAACCTCAGCGGATGGCCGACGTTGCGCCTCGCCACGGCCTGCGGGATTCGCCGCCGGGGCGCGAGCATCAGCGCAACCACTTTGGACACGGTTTGACGGGGGAATGGATAGCCGTCGCCGAAGTGACTGCGCAGAATCGAAGCGATTTCGATCAGGCTCAGCGTCTCACTGACCATAATGTGGCGGCCTCGGGCCTCCGGGATCAATCCGGCGCGCAGGTGACCCTCCGCGACGTCGCGCACATCCACGATGGCGTATTCGAGCTCGGGGGCGCCGAAGCGATAGTAGCCGTTTCCGAGGTCGCGCATGATCAGGACGCCCTCGGCGCTCGTGTTGCGGTCAAGGCCCGGTCCGAGCACCAGGCCGGGGTTTACGGCTACCAGATCCCACCGGTCCTGTCCGTCCGCCATCTCCCATGCCAGCCGCTCCGCCAGCGTCTTGGAGTAGGAATAGGGCTGGTGTTGCACATTGCTGGTTGTGTTCCAATGGCTCTCGTCGAATCGGTCGGCCCGGGTTTCCGCGAGATCCGCCGCGTCGCCGTAGACGGCCACGATACTTGAGGTGAGCACCACGCGCCGGACGGAGGGAGTCCGGTTCGCGGCTTCCAGGACGTGGCGGGTGCCGCGGACAGCCGGCTGCACAAGGTCGCCTTCGGGATCCACCACGTCGCGCACGATAAGCGGCGAGGCCGTGTGGAAGACGATGCGGCAGCCCGCCATCGCACGGTCGAACCCGCCGGCGTCCAGGAGATCGGCGTCAAACAGGCTCAGCTTTCCGGGACGCCGCCGCGCAACCGCTCTCAGGTGGCCGGTCCTGGCGGGATCCGCCGTGTCGCGCACCGTCGCGTGGACGTCGAAACCGCGTTCGAGCAGCCTCCTGACCAGCCAGGACGCGACGTAGCCGTTTCCGCCCGTGACGAGAACCGGGCCGCGACGCCGGGTGGTTGCCTGGGTCGACATGCTCGGAACATACCGAACCGAGGCTTGACGGAGCAGGATCGGTTGCCTTCTACGAGCCCGGGCACCTGTCGGTTGTCGACCGGGGCTGCGACATTATCTTGTAGTTTTGCGACATTCCACGCGATTCTTGTATTCGAGGTCGTGGACGTCAAACGACGGGCGAGCCCGCAGAGATCGAGCGACGTGCGGGGTCAGCGAGACGTGCGAGGCATCGGGGGATGCGGGAGCTACAATGAACTCAGGCAGTGACAGGTCGAGAGAACCCGTCGCCATCGTCGGATACGCCTACCGGATGCCTGGGGGCATCCGCAGCGATGACGATTTCTGGCGCCTTCTCAGCCAGCGCGAGATCGTTCGGGAGCCGGTAACCGACCGCTACGGCCGGGGCTACCAGCCGATCGGCGGACTCTCGGGTCCGGGACGATTCGGGAGCGCGTACGAGGGTCTGATACGCGACGAGGGGGAGCAGCGGATGGATCGCAGCCTCTTCGGGGTGTCGCGCAATGAAATGGCGTACATGGATCCTCAGATCCGGATGTTGCTTGGCTGCGCCTGGGAGAGTTGCGAGCACGCCGGGTGGGACCTCAAGGGACTCCGCAACAGCTCCACGGGAGTCTTCATCGGGGCGCAGGTCGCATCGACGGCCAACTGGCGGGCGCTGTACGGCACCAACGAGTTCTCCATTCTGAGCATCGACGCCTCGATGCTCGCGAACCGCATCTCCTACCACCTCAACCTCATGGGACCTTCCGTGGCGTGCTCCACGGCTTGCTCGGCGTCCCTGACGGCGTTGCACACGGCGATGAACGCGATTCGGCAGGGCGACTGCGACCGGGCTCTGGTGGGTGCTGCGACGTATCTCGGGTCGGCCCGCTGCAGCGCTTCCTTCAACGCTCTCGGCGTCATCAGTCCCGACGGCAGGTGTCACTCCTTCGATGCCGACGCCAACGGCTACATGCGTGCCGAAGGAGCGTTCATCTTCGCGGTCAAGCCGTTGGAAGCGGCGGAACGGGACGGCGACCACATCTTTGCGGTAGTCGCGGCCACGGCGGTCAACACCGCAGGGACCGCGGACGACGCGGTCGGCTTGGCCCAGGGGCGCTACATCACCGCGCCGACCCGTCATTCGCAGGTCGAATTGATGCGTACGGCCTGTGAGCGCGCGGGGCTGGGCCCTGAGGACTTCGACTATATCGAAGCGCACGCCACCGGCACGGTGGTGGGCGACCGCATCGAGGGGAACGCCATCGCCGAAGCCTTCGGTGGGGTTGAGCGCGAGGTTCCGCTGCGTGTCGCCAGCGTGAAGAGCAACGTGGGGCATCTTGAAGCCGCGGCATTCAGCTGCGCGCTGCTGAAGGTCGTCCTGATGATGGAGCGGCGTACCTTTGCGCCCATTTCGCGGAACTTCCTGGCACCGAATCTGGAGATCGACTTCGACAGCTGCCCGATGCAGGTGCAGACGGCATGCGAACCATTCCCGGACCGTCCGGTCGTAGTCGGGATCAATTCCTTCGGGTTCGGCGGCGCCAACGGACATTGTGTGGTCAGGGAATACCGCCGGGCGCAGCGCGCTGTGTGGTCGGTGCCTCTGGCTCCCGGCGCGGGCTACATGATCCCCCTGTCGGCGCGTACGGCAAACGCCCTGGTGCACAGCGCGCGCAGCATGCTCGGGCTCCTCGACGAGTCGAAAACCGATCTCTACACCCTGGCGGGCAATCTCGGACGACGCCGGAGCCACCTGGCGGCACGTACCGCGTTCGCCGTTCGCGACCGCGACCAGCTTGCCGAGGCGTTGGAGGTCTTTGCGGAGGACCCATCCCCGGCCACCACCGTGGAAGAAGGGGACCGCCGGGTCGCCATGGTCTTCTCGGGGCAGGGTACCCAATGGGCGGGATGCGGGCGAGCGCTCTACGACGCCGACCCTGTCTTCCGCCGGGTGGTCGACGCCATCGAGGAGGAGTGGCGGAAGCACTCCGCCTCCTCCCTGCGCGACGCCTGTTTCTTCGCAAGCCAGGAGGAATTGAACGAAGTCCGGTTGGCCCAGCCCGCGATTTTCATGCTGCAATGCGCCCTGGTGGAGCTGTTGTCGACCTGGGGCGTACACCCGGACTGCGTCGTCGGGCACAGTTCGGGAGAGGTGGCCGCCGCCTACGCCAGCGGCGCGCTTTCCCTTGCCGAGGCCACCCATCTGGTCTACCACCGCGCCACTCTGCAGCAGCGCGTGGCCGGCTCGGGTCGGATGCTGGCGATCGGACTCGACCGGCGGGGCGTGGAGGATCTTCTGGACGAACTCGGCGTCTCGTTCCGTTCCGGCAACCATCGACCCGGCCGGGTTGAAATCGCCTGCGAGAACTCGCCCGCCAACACCGTCATCTGCGGAAAGGGGCCTGCGCTCGAGCCCGTCATGGCCGAACTCGACCGCCGCGGCCTTCAGAATCGGCTGATTCCCGGCAACATCGCCTTTCATTCGCCGGCGATGGACCCTCTCCACGACGATGTCATGACGTCGCTCTCCTTCCTGGATGAGTGCGCGTTCGACTCCGATGTGCCACTTGTGTCCTCGGTCACCGGCAGGGCAACGCAGTGCCTGGACGCCGCGTACTGGTGGTCCAACATCCGGGAGCCGGTCCGCTTCGCTGCCGCCATGGAGACGGTTCGCCGGGACTACCGTCCCGACGTGGTTCTGGAGATCGCACCTCACGGCGCCCTGCAACCGCTCATACGGCAGTGCCTGGAAGGGAGCGCCTCGGCCCCGGACTCTATCCCGACGCTGATGAAGGACGAGGATGTCTGCATGGGCTTCCAGGAAGCGCTCGGCGCGCTCTACAAGGCCGGCGTCCCGCTCGATTTCGCGTCCCAGTATCCGCGTCCCAGACCCGTCCCCCATCTTCTCCCCGGGCATCCTCAGGAACAGACGACCACTCACGACGACCTGGTCGACGACGAGATGTTTGTCCACCGCGGCGAGTACTCCCACGGCCCGCTCGTCGGCCACAGAGTCGCGTGCGACCACATGCTCTTCGAGGCGCGTCTCTCCGAGCGGGATTTTCCGTGGCTGACCGACCATCGGGTGCATCGGGCGCCGATCATCCCGGCCGCCGGCTACATCGAGTTGATTCTGCAGGCCTTCGCTGGCAGTCCGGTGCACATCGAAGAGATGGAGTTCCTGCAGCACACACCCGTCGGCCGGACGCCGGTGAGACTGCAGACGGCCCTCTTTCCGGTGCCCGACGCTCCGGACCAGTTCACCTTCACCATCTCCACCCGCTCCTTCGAGAACGACGACGAAGGCACGCTCCACTGCCGTGGCAGGGTTCGCCGGGTAGATGAAGACCACGCCGTCGACACCCTTCCGACGCTGCAGGAGGTCCTGGCGTCCGACTTCGATCCTTCGCCCCTCGCGACGGGGGAAGACTTCTATGACCAGATCGAAGCAGTCGTGGGGGACGCCTTCGAGTTCGGACCGCATTTCCGCAGCATCCGGCAGATAGAAATGGACTCTGGTTCGACGGATCTGCTGCTGGAGATCGAGGTCGACGGGGAGTTGTGGGCGTCCGGCCGGGAAGAAGGCTATGTCCTGTACCCCCCGCTGACGGACGGCGGGCTGCAGATCTTCCTGCGTTACCTCATGCGCCTGCCGGATTTCTTTTCCATGCCGCAACGGGCATGCGACATCACCTTCCTGCGTCCGCCCACGGGGCCGCGCATCAGTTGCTTCCTGGTCGACACCGGCGATTGGTTCGACGTGGATGAGCGCGGCCAGTACAACAAGCCGCTCGGCGAACTCTATATCGGCCGCCTCAGCTTCTACGATCACGCCACCGGGCAATTGATCGCCCACATCGGAGAATATCATTCATTCAACAGCAACCCCCGGTGGAGCGATGTCCCGGACAGCAAGCACCTCATCCGGTGGCAGCCCAAGTTCCTGCCGGCACGGCCTCCCATCGGCGACGCGCTCCGAGGCGAAGAGGTCGATCCCTCCGACTTGATCGCGGCCCTCGAAGAAGGCACCCTCGGCCACCGGTACGCCTGCCATGTGATCGAGATCGCGGGCCGCTGCGAGCCCGCCGAGGCGATTCTGAACCGGTGTCTGGAACGCCTGTCTTGTCCGGACGCCCAGACCGAGTATTGGCTCCTCGGCGCGGACGAGGAGTACACCCGCGCGCTCTACGACGCCTTCAACCACCACGACGCCGCAATTCGGTTCGACTCGCTCGATCCGTGCTCCGCCGAGGCCCGGGAACTCGAGATGGATTCGGGGCTGTTGCGGCCCGCCGCCGCCGAGCTCGTGCTCCTGCACGCGGAAGCCTGCGGTTTTGGGACCGCGCAGTGGACGCTCGTTCATCGGCTCATGGTCGCCGGCGGTCTTGCGCTCGTCTGCCACGGCGAGGGGGATCCAGTCGAGGCCGGCGCCGGCTGGTCAACGATACACGCGGGGTCACGCACGACGTTGCTGCAGGCCCCCCACGACCTTGTCGACCTGGCGAAGGGAACCGGCGCCGCTGGCGGCAGCGAGACCGCGGACGGTCGCGAAGCAGGGCGGGTGGCCGCTCCCCCGGGCTCCCGCTGGGTGATCGGCGAACCGGGCAGCCTCGCGGCGAACTGGCTCGACCTACTCGACTTGCCGGCTGTGTACCGCGTTCCCTGGTCGACTATCGAGGCAACCGATTCCAGCTGGCTGGACGAATCGCCGGGAGCGGCCGATCTGGAAGCGATCGACTTCTTTGTCGGCCCGGATCCGATAGATCCCACGGGCGAGCGTGCGATCTGGGAATTCGTGGCGTTTCTTCAGGCCCTGGCCCCGTATCGGCTGGAGAGCGCGACCCGTGACTGCCGTCTGACGGTGGTGACGCGCGGCGCGGTCTGTGGCGTGGACGATCCGCGCGGCAGCGCGCTCTGGGGAGCGGTGCGCAGTATCGCCCTGGAACTCCTCGCCGAAGACACCCGGATCGACTTCAGGCTTGTGGACATCGGCTCGGAGGATGACCTGGAGGTCCTGGCCCGCCTCACCCGGTGCGATCTGCGCGAGCGCGAACTGGCGATCAGAGAGGGGCGCCCATGGGTCCCGCGCATCGTCAGCGTGCGGCAGCGCGCCCCGCTCGTGCCAGATGGTGACGAACCTCCGTACCGGCTTCGCCTGGACAATCCCGGCCAGGTGAGCGGGCTCCAGATGACCACGTACGCGCTTCCGCCGCTGGGGCCGTCGGACGTGGAAGTCGAGGTCGGCGCGGCCGCGCTCAACTTTCGCGACGTCATGGTCACGCTCGGGCTTCTGCCGGCCATGGCCTACGAGCGCTCGGCGCTGGGGCGGGAAGTCGGCATCGAGGCCAGCGGGGTGGTTCGGCGCGCAGGCTCCGGGGTCAAGCGCCTGAAGGTCGGGGACGAGGTGGCGGTTACGGTGGGCGGCTGCGTCGCGAACCGCGTCGTGGTGAACGAGCACCTGGCCTTCCTCAAGCCACCCGCACTGGGCATGGAGGAGGCCGCCTCGGCGCTCTCCGTCTATGTGACCGCCTATTACTCGCTGATTCACCTCGCCCGTCTGAGGAAGGGCCAGCGAGTCCTCATCCATTCGGCGATGGGGGGCGTCGGCCAGGCTGCGATCGCCCTGGCCAGGCACGTCGGGGCGGAGATCTACGCCACCGCCGGGAACGAGAGCAAACGTGGCCGGTTGATCGAGATGGGCGTGTGCGGAGCGTTCGATTCGCACAGCCACCAGTGGTATGACGATCTCATGGAGGCCACGGGAGGCGAAGGCGTCGATGTCGTATTGAATTCGCTCGCCGGCCACAACATCGCGCTCTGCCTCGAGTCGCTGCGTCCTTCCGGCTGGCACTGCGAGATCGGCAAGGTCGACATCTACACCGACAACTCTCTCAGCATGCGCGTCTTCCGCAAGAATCTGCGCTTCGCCGCGATCGATGTGGACCGTCTGATGCTCGACGACCCGGTACTGTCGCACGTGCTCTCCCAGGCCTGCGTCGACCTCATGGGCGAGGGCGCGGTCGCGCCTCCCGCGTTGACGTCTTTTCCCTATCGGGACTACGCGAAGGCGCTTCGGCTGATGACGACCGGCCAGCATGAGGGCAAGCTGGTTCTTCAGGCTCCGACCGACCCCGCGGACCGGGGATTCGGCATCACGGACACCCGTCCCTTCCTGGATCCCGACGCAACCTACCTGGTCACTGGTGGCCTGGGTGGCTTCGGTCTCCGCTTCGTGCCCTACCTGATCGCCGCCGGAGCGCGCCATCTGACCCTCATGGACCGCGATCCCGCGCGGCGCCGCGACGTCGAGTGGATCCGCCAGATCACGACGCTGTCCAAGATGGCCCACGACTACGAGATCGACATCGTGCCGGGGGACGTTAGGAACGCGGCGGATGTTCACCGCTGTATCACGGGCCTGGAGCGACCCCTCAAGGGCGTGTTCCACCTCGCTGGAACGCTGGAGGACCGATCTTTCCTGGACACGTCGCCCGATTCGCTGGCAAGGGTGTTTGCGCCCAAGGCCATGGGCGCGCTCAACCTTCATCATGCCACTATCGACCGGGATCTCGACTACTTCGTGCTGTTCTCCTCGATTGCCTCGACCTTCGGCAACCTGGGGCAGATCAACTACAGCGGCGCCAGCAGCTTCCTCGACGGGCTGGCCGCCTGGCGCCGGCGACGCGGCCTCCCCGCCCTCTCCTACAACCTGGGTCCGGTCACCGAGGTCGGGATGGCGGCGCGCAGCCTTCACGTCATGCGCATGATGAGAGCGGCCGGGATGACGACTGTGAGCGCCAATTTCGCGATCGCCAATCTCGACTACGCCCTGCGCACCATGTCCGGGCAGCACCATCTCGTCACCGCGCTGTTCTCCAACCCGCCCTGGTCCGTCGATTCCCCCGACTACATGCGTAATGGACGGCTGGTGAACAATCAGGCGGCGTTCGAGGTGGATGCAGGCGGCGATCTGACCGTCGAGGGAGTCGTCGCCCAGATCTCGGCCAAGGTGGCCGAACTGTGCGGGCACGAGGAGGGAGAGGTGACCGAGCCCCTTTCGAGCTTCGGGCTCACCTCGATCTCGGTGGCGGAGCTGGGCGCGTTCATCCAGACGCAGTACAACCATCAGGTCAGCGCCCTTGAGCTGATGACCACCGCCACGGCCCTTTCGCTCGCGCGGAACATTGTCGAAGGAGCGGGGGCGAACGGGGCGTCCGAGCCAGCCGCCGAACCAGACGCTTCGGTAGCCGAGTCCGGGCGGTCGTCCCACCGGGCGCGGAAGAGAATCTCGCCCTTCGCGAACCGGCTCGAGGATTACTTTCGGAATGATGACTCCTCATCGGCCTCCGATCCGGACGGCGAGTCCCAGACGCCCGCTCGCGCGACCAGGGCTGCCACCGGCTCGAACCGCTGAGCACAATCGACCACATGTCCCACTCGCCCACCAAACGGCATCCCGTCCCGCCACTGGCGGGCACCCTGGCCGCCCGATTGCCAGCGCGACCTTGCGGCTCTGCGCCGCGTTGTTCGCACCACGCTCGAGGACGCCTCGCCGCGAGACGCGGTTTCACCTGCTGATTTCCGCCATGTCCTGGTTACCGGCGCAACCGGATTCGTCGGTCGCTTCCTGCTGCGAGACCTTCTCGCGCACGAATCGGAACTGACGGTCCATTGCGTCGTGCGGGCCGAATCGGCGGAGCGCGGCTTCGAGCGACTGCGCGCCAACATGCAACACGCGGAGACCTGGGACGACGCGTTCACATCGCGAATCCATGTTTACTGCGGTGATGTCTCACAGCCCCGCTTCGGACTTCCGGGAGCCGACTTTGGACGGCTTTGCCGGGAAATCGACGCTGTCTACCACCTTGCGGCCGACCCGAACCTGGTCGCGTCCTACCGGTCCCTCCGCCAGGTGAACGCTCTCGGAGTGCGCGATGTCCTCCGGCTGTGTCTGAGCAACCGCCTCAAGCACCTGTTTCACGTCTCGACCATGGGTGTGTTCCCCGAGTACGTGCACTCCTTTGCCGGCGAATACCGCGACTGTCACATCGGCGACCATGCGCAGCCGGACCTGGGTCGGATGAAGAGGGTGATGCCGCTCGGGTTGCTCGGGTATGCCTGGAGCAAGCTTGTGGCGGAACAGGCCGTCCTGTTCGCGCATCAGGTCGGCTTGCCGGCGGCGGTCTTCCGTTTCGGGCAAACCACCATGGCCTCCACCGGTTACGCCCAGTCGGACACCCCTCCACAGCTTGTCTTCGCGGCGGCGGTCCAGGTCGGAATGATTCCGCAGGGGTTCACCATGCGGGCCACCGACGATCCGGCGGATACGCTGACGCGCATGTGCACCGACATTTCCATGAATGTGAATCGGCGCTTCACTATCTACAGCTGCTGCAACAACGCGCCGTCGTACCGGGCCATGCAGCTCGCGGAGTTCGGCCTCAATTATCCGGAGGTTCCCTACGCCGTTTTCAAGCGCGCCTGCCAGGCGCACGGGGACGCGTCTCCGATGGCCCGCAGCTGGCCCCTGTTCGATCACTTCGCCCCCTATTGGTTTCGGGGCTCCGAAACGGTCCAGACGCTGCCGGTCTCCGACCGGGCCATTCGAGAGGACTGTCGTGGTGACATCAACTGGCCGGGTCCTCTCACCAGGTATGTCCGCTACAACCGCTGGGTCAGGGACCGTGAGGAAGAGTGGCCGCAGGCGATTCCGCAGCTGGGGGTCAGCCTGGACAGCGTGCTGAAGCAGGCCCGGCGATACGCCAGGGACAACGGCGTGTCCTTCGACACCACCTACCCCGAGTGGATGCTGGAGGGATTGGCCCGTCTCGTCGAGGGCTTCAACGCTCCCGAAGCCGGCCTGCTGGCAAAGCGCATCGGGCATTGCGTGTTCGACCTGTGCCGAATACTGCGCAACAACGCCGAACTGGCCGGAGAGCGCATGCGGCTGCCGGAGATCGGGCGGCAGCCAATCGAACAGCCAGTGTTCATCGTGGGCATCAACAGGACGGGCACGACCTTCCTGCACCGTCTATTGGCCCGGGACCGGCGGTTCTGGGCCTTGCGGGCCTACGAATACGTCGAGCCCGTCATTCCGGACGGCGGCTACGCAGCGGTCGTCGGCACTCCCCGGGATCCCCGCCGTATCAAGGCGGCGGACGTATTCGCAGCGGCGAGCATCGTAGATACTCTCGCGGGCCTTCACCATGCCGGGCTCGACGAACCGGAAGAGGATATCCCGATCCTCAGGTTGTCGCTCAAGACATGGGTGTTCGCGACTCGATATCGGTTGCCCGAGTACGAGCGCTGGCTCGAGGAAAGCGGCACCCGCGAGGCCTACCACGTGCATCGCCGCACCATGCAGCACTACAACTATCAGCGCAGGGCCTGTCACCCGGGCCGCCAGGGCCAATGGATCTTCAAGATGCCGACCCATCTAATGGAACTGGGTGCCCTGCTTGAGGCATATCCCGACGCCCTGTTCATTCAGACGCATCGCGAACCCGTCGAATTCATGGGGTCCTGGTGCAGTCTGGTGGAGGGCTTCCGGGCGGACATCAGCGAGCCGCGCCCCCGCAGGGAGCTGAGCGCCGAACAACTGAAAGCGATGAGTCGCATGCTCGACCGTGCCGTGGATTTCCGGGACTCGCACCCCGAACTGGAGGACCGCTGGGTCGATGTCAGCTACTACGATCTGGTACAGGACCCGTTGGGGATCGTAGCCCGCATCTACGACCATTTCGGCTGGTCGCTGGAACCCGGAGCCGTCGATGTCATGGACGCCTGGCTGACGGAACAGGAGGAGCGCCGCCGCACCGAAGAGCGCCATCGGTACGACATCGCCGACTACCGGCTGACGCGCGAGATGGTCGGCGCCGCATTCGCGCGGTACCGGGAGTTCGTTTCCGAGCGAGGCATTCGGGAGTCGCGGCTTTGATCATGCGTAATGCTCTGCTGGTCTACCCCGATTATCCGCCCTCCTACTGGGGTATCAACCACGCCCTGGAGATGCTGGGCGTGAAGGCGGCCTTTCCGCCGCTCGGGCTCCTCACGGTCGCGTCGATGTTTCCACCGGAATACGATCTTCGGGTCGTGGACATGAACGTTTCGGACCTGAAGGACTCCGATCTGGATTGGGCCGATATGGTGTTTACGTCAACCATGATCGTGCAGAGGGAGTCCCTGCGGAAGGTGATCGAGCGCTGCAATCACGCCGGCATTCCCGTGGTCGCGGGAGGGCCCTATCCGACATCATTCCATCAGGAAATCCCGGGAGTCGATCACTTCATTCTGGACGAAGCGGAGGAGATCTTCCCCCGGTTCCTGCGGGATCTCGAACAAGGCAAAGCCAGAGCCATCTATCGCGAGCCGCGGAAACCCGATGTCACCCGGACGCCCGTCCCGCGCTTCGACCTCGTCGACCTCGGGCACTATCACGCCATGTGCGTGCAGTTCTCGCGCGGCTGCCCGTTCGACTGTGAGTTTTGTGACATTACCAAGCTCTATGGCCGCGTGCCCCGCACCAAGACGCCGGAACAGATGGTCGAAGAATTCGAAGCACTCTATCGGCTCGGTTGGCGAGGCTATGTGTTTCTGGTCGACGACAACTTCATCGGCAACAAGCGCGACGCCCTGAACATGCTGCCAGCCATCGCAGAGTGGCAGCGGGCACACAGGTATCCGTTCCAGCTGTTCACTGAAGCGAGCGTGAATCTGGCCCGAATGGACTCGGTGATGGATGCCATGATCGAGGCCGGCTTCAACGGCGTCTTCCTGGGCATCGAGACGCCGAACCCGAAAGCGCTCGCCATCACGAAGAAGCCGCAGAACATCAGCCGGCGCGAGGAGGATTACCTGCTGAAGGCCGTCCGAAAGATCCAGCACAGGGGAATGCAGGTGATGGGCGGGTTCATCCTGGGTCTGGACGGAGACGACGAGCGCGTCTTTGATTCCCAGATCCAGTTCATTCAGGACTCCGGAATTCCCATGGCGCTGGTCGGGTTGCTGACCGCGCTGAAGGGAACGGATCTCTACACCCGGCTGCAATCGGAGAACCGGCTCCTGGACGTCCCCGTCGGTACCAGCGCGACGGCCGTGAACTTCGTGCCGCAGATGGATCCCACGACATTGCTCGAGGGATATCTGCGCGTGATCTCCACAGTCTACGATCCTTCCCTCGAGAACTACTTCGAGCGCTGTCTGACGTTGCTGAAGCACCTGAAACCGCTGCCCCACGTGACCCCGACCGTGAGCAAGAGCGCGCTCTATCTGGGGCTGATGACGGTGCGTCGGCGCCTCCTGCCCAGCCAGATCCCGGCGTACAGCAGGTACATCGCGAAGGTATCAAAGGAACATCCTTCCATGTTGCCGGAGGCTATCCGTCTGGCAGCGCTGGGCCATCACTTCGAGAAATTCACCCGTCAACAGAAGGTGCTCCAGGGGTTCAAGGACTTCCTGGAAGCCGAGTTGGGGGCGTTCCGCGAGGCCGTTTCGCGTGGCGGGACGAATGAGAGAATGGTCGACAGCCGCAGGCAGGCGCTGATGGCCCGCGTGGACTCACGCTATCGGTCGATACCCGACGACTTTCGCTTCGATGCGGATGGCATCGACGATGCCGTGGCATCCTTCCGGTCCGCCGTCGAGGATACCGATGCGCCGACGCCTGCCGGCAGCACCCGCGGTGCGCGATCCGATGCGCTGCCGGTGGTTGGGAAGCTTCCCCGCCGACACTAGGGATCGTTCGGGGGACTCTCTCAGCCGGTCTCGCAGGCCATGTCCTGGCCGCAGCACATCGGCGACTTCACCATGCCGTGATCGTCCGGGCACCTGGAGACGTGCACCGAAGAGCCGTCGTCGCGGTTGAGAACGCCGTGTTCGAGTTCCTGGCCGCATCGGCCGCAGGTCATGGTGCCGATGCTCATTCCGCATGCTTCGCACGTATACGCTGCCATGTCTTCTACCTCAGTTGGGGTGGAACTCGCGCTTTCGTGGCCTGCTCCAGGTCGTATGCGTAGCCCAGTAGCGCCGCCTCGGTCCAGAGGTCTCCGATGAAGGCGAGCACGAAGGGCGTCCCGTCCGCGTAATAGCCGAAGGGCACAGTCACGACGGGAAGCCCAATATCGTTGATGACATTGCTGGGAAGTTCGGGATGATTGTTGGGATTGAAGTCGGGACGCTCCGGATCCTCGACCAGATCGCCGATGGGCGCGCCGGCCTGGGGGAAGAAGAGGCCGTCCAGGTCGTTGTCTTCGAGCACGCTGCGGAACAGAGCGCGGATGTCCGCACGCCAACCCTGGAAGGCGTCGCCCTCCTCGGTGGCGCTGGGGCGTGCCGGGGGTGGGCGCTCGGCGTCCTCGCGGTCGCGGAATGGCTTGCCCGACCGCGCCTCCCACTCCTCGACACTGTGGAACGCCGCCCCGGGACCGAGGCCGCGAAAGTAGTTGAGCATGTCGTAGGCGGAGGCGGAGGGGACGCGCGGGCGCTCCGCGTAGAGTTCGACGAAGCCGGTGCCCGCGAACGGATCCTCCACGGTCGCGGCGCCTCGTTCTTCGATGGTGCCGATGGCCTCGCGGTACATCGCCTCGGTTTCCTCGGCGAGCGGAAGCCAGGTGTCGCGCCAGCCCTCGCCCACCAGCCCGAAGCGCCTGCCGGCCAGGGCGGCCGGGTCGAGGGCGGCGGCATAGCCGTCCTCCGGCATGTTGCCCGACGCGGCGTAGGTGGCCAGGTCCTCCGGGGTGGGCCCGGCGAGCGCGTCCAGGGCGGCGGCGGCGTCCTGCACGGTCTTCGCCATCGGCCCGACCACGTCGGCGTAGCTGCCGTTCAGCGGCACCACGCCCTCGAGCGGCACGAGCCCGTAAGTGGGCTTCACCCCCACGAGCGCCTGCGCCGCAGATGGATTCTGGATCGACCCGCCGGTCTCGGTTCCCAGCCCGAGCACGGCGAAGCTGGCGTTGACGGCCGTGGCGGTGCCGCCGCTCGACCCCCCGGGGACGCGGTTGACGTCGTAGGGGTTCAGTGTGACCCCGGCCACCGAGCTCTCGGTGCGGGTGCCGTGTCCGGCGAAGTCGGGCAGGTTGGTCTTTCCCAGAATGACGGCGCCCGCTTCATGCAGGCGGGTCACGACTGCGGCATCGTCGTCGGGGATCATGTCCACGCCGCCGGTGGCCGCGCTGAAGCCGTCGTAGCCGGCGGTGGTGACCCGGCCCGCCTGGTCGATGTTGTCCTTGATCACCACCGGCACCCCGTGCAGCGGGCCGCGCGGGCCGGTCGAAGCGTACTCGCGGTCCAGGGCGGCGGCGGTCGGCAGCGCATCCGGGTTCATGGAGATGAACGCGTTGTAGAGGTCCTCGAAGCGCTCGATGCGGCCCAGGAACGCCTGCGTGAGTTGAACGGCGTTGTAGCGGCCTTCCGCATAGTCGGCCTGGATCTGCTCGGCGGTGAGCTCGACGACGTCGATGTCGGGCGCGTCCTCCAGGACGGGCGCGGCTTCGGGAGCTTCACAGGCCGTCGAGAGGAGCAGCAGCCCGATGGCCGCCAGCCGGCATCGCGTACTGACATCGCGGCGCCCGCGCCCGGCGACCTTTGTCGTCACGCTACCGGACCCGCGCATCGCGCACCTCGATCGCCACGCCCTCCGGGCACAGAGGCTCCGCGGCGAGGGTCGCCCGCAACACGACCCGATCGCCCGCCGCAATCCCGTCGGTGTTCCCCTCCAGGGTGTAGAGCCGATCGTCGCCGTTGCGCAGGGTGGGGCAGGCCAGTCCTTCGTCGGTGATCTCTCCGTCGACCCGGAACACCCCGTCTTCGTCGGCCACGTGAAACTCGTGCGAGGTCGAGAAGGGCCGCTGGTCGAAGCCCGCCAGAAAGAAGAAGTGCTTGAGGTCGGGCGTGGCCCAGTCCGGCAGGCGCACGGTCGCCGACAGCAGCCCGTTCGCGTCCGTTTCTTCCTGCGTGAGCAGTTGGTGGTTCCCGCCGAGTGCGCCGAAGCCGATGTAGACGGCCGCGTAGGGCAGCCGGTCCATGGACACGGTCACTTCCTCCCCTGGACGGGCCGCGGCGGGCACCGCTTCGGGACGACGTTCCTGGGTCATCCTGCTTCGCTCCATCATCATTCTCCAGAGTCGGCGACTCGCTGGAATCGCATGTCGTAGACGCGCCCCTGCCGGATGCTGAAGGCTGCCGCGCGTCCGTCGGCGCCCAGATCGAAGCGGATGCGCCCCAGGCCGCCCGCGTTGAACGCATCCTGGTAGACCGGCTCCAGTTCGAAGACGGCGTCGGGTCTCCGCTTTGCCACCAGGTGGTCGCCCTCTACTGCCACCACCAAGGTGGTTTCGGCGTCGTCACTGTGGAAGGTGCCCACGTACGCATCGAGCTGCCCGGCGGCCGGCGCGAACTCATCGACCGGCTCGTAGGTGTTGTCGTAGTACTCTCCGGTGTACTCGTCGATCGTCGGTCGCGCACCGTCGGCAGCCGCCGCGAAGACGAGACGGCGCTCGCTCGCCCCCACCTGGAACTCGCTCGCGGAGTGCGCGACCAGGCGCTGGTTCCCGACCCGCAGCGCGCCGTCCTCCACGGTGATGCGCAGCGGATCGCCGGTGTCCACTTCGCGGTAGAGCCCGGTCTTGCCCTCCAGGTCCCCGGCCGAAAGCGACATCCCCTCGCCCGGCTCCGGGTCGGGGGACGCCGCGTCGCCCAGGAAAACGCGCGCTACCTGCCCGCCCAGCGCGCCCGGGTTGGCGTTGCCCACGTTGCACAGGATGGCGATAGACAGTTGCTGGTCGGGATAACGGCCAATGAAGCCCCGATATCCGGCGGTCGATCCGGTGTGCGTGATCGAGGGCACGCCCGCGAAATCCCGAAGCTGGAGCCCTCCGGCGTAGGAGATCGTCCGACCATCGTTCAGGACGGCCCGGTCATGCATCATGCGCACGAACTCCTCCCCGCCCAGACGCCCGTCCGTGAGCGCCGCGTTCCAGGTCTGCAGGTCGCCCACCGTGCTCAGGATGCCTCCGTTGCCATGCACATACTCGATGGGCCGGTTGATGAGGAACCCGTCGTCGGACGCGGAATAGGCGGTGCTGCGCCGCGGAACCAGGCGCCGGTAGTCGTCGCGCCACTGCGTATCGCTCATCCCCAGGGGCTCGAAGATGCGCTCACGGGAAAACTCGGCGAAGGGCATCCCGCTCACCCGGTCCACGACCACTGCGAGCAGGTTGTAGCCGGTGTTGCTGTACGAGTACTCATGGCCGGGCTCGAAGTTGAGCGCGCTCTGGCGGCTCACGATGTCGAGCACGTGCGCGTGCCGGTGCGAGCGTGCACCGCGCCCCCAGCCGGAGATCGAGGCCACCGAACCCCAGTCGCGCATCCCGCTGGTGTGCGTCATGAGGCGGCGCAGGGTGACCGGCGTGCCGTAGTCGCGCACCTCCGGGATGTACGTGCGCACGTCGTCGTCGAGGGAGAGCTTCCCGTCGAGCGCCAGCAGGACCACGGCCGCCGAGGTGAACTGCTTGGCCAGCGAACCCCCCTCGAAGATCGTGGACGGCGTGTTGGGGATGTCGTGCTCCAGGTCCGCCATGCCCCACGCCCGCGAAAGCAGGGAGCTGCCCGCCTGGGACACCGAAAGCGCGCATCCCGGGCTCCCGGAGGAGTCCCACTGGGCGAAGATCTCGTCGACGCGGGCGGTCGCGTCCGACGGCGGCTCCACGCACGCGGCAGCCATTCCCGCCGCGTAGAGCAGCGATGCAAGGATGGGAAGGGGGGGCGGTGCTCTCATCGTCGAACTCCTCCGGCTGGACGCGCCATCTGCCCGGGATAGTGCCGAAAGGCGCGCGCTGCGTCAAAGTGCGCCGTGGGGGCAGACACCCCTCCGGCGGCTGGCCGTCTCGTCCGTCGGATACAAGATTGCCAAGGAGGTGCGGCGAGCCGATCTCCACCCCGATGCTGCACCGCGACCCGAGTCCGCAGGCCCCTGGAGGAGTTGCCGGATGACGCACGCAAGCCCACCACCACGATCGTCCACGGACCATCGCACCGGCTTCGCACGGATGCCGGTCAGGCGGAGCACCGGAGATCTGAATCCCGGCAGGAAATCACGTAAGTCTAATCAGGGCTGCACGATCTGCGTTCCCTGCCGTTTCTCTGGACCTTGCTGGACCGACCGGCGAGGGCGGGAAAATCGGAGCTGAATGGCGGGACTCCCGCGCCCGCGCCGCCTCTTCGCCGAAGGTTCCCGCGGCCCGTGCCGCCCATGTTGCGGAAAGCGTCGGATCGTTCGGGGGCACGGGTGCCGCCGCGACGGACTCGGAGCCCGCCTACGGGGCTTTCGGAGGCGTTTCAGGCGTCCTGAGCCGGTCGTGGAGTCGCGGGCAAGCGAAGATCTCCGATCTCCGAGGGGTAGAGGGGGCAGTGACCCGGCGGCGGCCAGAGAGCGCCGCCGTGCCGGGCTGGCAGGACGGAAGTATCGCGAATCAAGGCAAGAAGTCACGTAAGTTCAATGGGGACTGCACGATCTGCCCTTCTTGCCGATGAGCTCGAATCGGAGTTTACAGTGTTGAATCGGTCGGAAAGCCCTGTGGAATGGCGGGAGTCCAAGATTGACACGGCAAGGCCCCGGCGGCGTCAGCCGAACGCGCGCCGCAGCACGGACTCGTAGATGCGGTCGCCGAACCACTTGCGGATGAACATCAGGGGACGCGCCGTCGCGCCCTTCGCGTACCGTCGCCGCGGGCGGGCGGCGGTCGCGGCCTCGACGAACACTTGGGCGAGCACCTTGGCGTCGGTCCCGCGGCTCGCGGCCTTGGGGTCGGACGCCAGCGCCAAGAACCGGTCGAGACCGGCCTTGTAGGCGCTGTCCGCATAGTACTTCTGTAAGCTCCCTCCCGCCACATCGCCGAAATCGGTCCGGATGACGCCAGGCTGGATGAGGACGACCTGGATGTTGAAGGGCGCGGTCTCGATGCGAAGGCAGTCCGACCATCCTTCGAGCGCGTGCTTGGTTGCGTGGTACCAAGCCCCGAAGGGCGTGAAGATCCGGCCGCCCATCGAGGAGGTGTTGACGATCCGGCCCGCGCCTTGCGCCCGCATGTGCGGCAGGACGAGCTGGGTGAGATGGGCGAGACCGAACAGGTTCACCTCGAACTGGTATCTGGCATCTTCGAGTGGGATGTCCTCGACCGTGCCGAACAGGCCGTAGCCCGCGTTGTTGATGAGAACGTCGATGCGTCCCTCGGCGTCGACGATCCGGCGCACGGTCCGTTCGTTGTCCCCGCCCTTCGAGACGTCCATCTCGACCGGGGTGATACCGTGTTCGGACAGGTCCCCCATGCGGTCGGCCCGGCGAGCGGCAGCGTAGACGGTATGGCCCCCGCGGGCCAAGAGGATCGCCGCCTCGCGGCCCATGCCGGAGGAGGCTCCGGTGACGAGTATGACCTTGCCCAAGTCGCTGCTCCTTCTATCGCTTTTGGCTGAAGACATTCACGCGGGAGCATCTGCCGCAAACCATCCGTCGGCTGGCTCCCGCCGGGGTGGTCCACCCAATGTAATGGGGGCCTACCCGTGTTGGTATGCTGACGGGGTCGATTGCCAGGCTCGTCGCCATGTTCGATGCCTTGGCTCGGTTGAGAGACGGCGGTCTCGCTCGCGCGGCGGCGAATCTGCGGCCCGGAACGATTCTTGCTATATTGCGTGTCTCTCAAACGGTTTGGCCGAAAGCGGAAGACACATGAAATCCGGTCGAGTGACATGGCTGCCGAGTCGGCGAGGCGGTTCGCGGCTGGTTATTTTGCTTGCCGTCGTGTTGTCGGCGCTTTCCTGCCATGACGACGCACCGGAGCCGCTGAGTCCGTTCACCGAGACGGTCCCCTCGGCGCAGGCCAGCCTCGCGGAGCCCGACCGCGCGGCGCTTGTGGAGTTCTATCATGCGACCGGGGGCGACCAGTGGCGGCGGCGCGGCGGCTGGCTTTCGGACGACCCGATCGGCACATGGCACGGCGTGAGGGTCGAGGGCGGCCGGGTGGTGCGGCTCGAACTCAACGACAACAACCTGAGGGGACGCCTTCCCAAGGTCGTGGCCGAACTGTCCGGCCTTCGCGTTCTGAGACTGGATCTCAACAGGCTGTGGGGCCGGATTCCGCCCGAGTGGGGCGATCTGTCCGAGCTGCGGGAGTTGGGCCTGCTGTCGAACCTTCTTTCCGGCACCATCCCTTCCGAACTGAAGCGGCTGTCGCGCCTGCAAGTCCTTGAGTTGCGGTACGCGGGCCTTGAGGGTCCGCTACCCGCATGGCTGGGCGAACTGACCGATCTGTACGAACTGGGCCTGTCGGGGAACTACTTCGACAGCCCGATACCGCCGGAGTTGGGCAACCTGCGCAATCTGAGTACGCTGTATCTGTCCGACGCCGAGGTCTGGGGGCCGATACCGCCGGAGCTCGGCAACCTGTCGAAGCTCCGGGACCTGTCTCTCACCGACAACCATTTCTCCGGCCCGATTCCGCCTGAGCTGGGGAGGCTCGCCGGTCTCCGGAGGCTCTTCCTGTCGAGATCGAACCTGAGCGGCCCGATTCCCTCCGAGTTGGGGAATCTGACGGATCTCGATGTCCTGTGGCTGGACGACAACAACCTGGCCGGGCCGATCCCGGAGGCACTCGACAACCTCGTGAACCTCAAGTATCTGTTTCTGTCCCTGAACCGGTTGAGCGGCAACCTGCCGCCCGGGATCGGCGGCTGGCCGAAGTTGGAGTATCTGCACCTTGAGAGGAACGGATTCGAAGGCGGCGTTCCGCCCGAGTGGGGCGGGCTTTCGAGTCTCCGCGAGCTGTTGCTGGGAGGGAACCCCGAGTTGGCGGGAGAACTCCCGAGCGGGTTGACGCGCCTGAACCTGGACTGGCTGGATACCGACGGCTCGGCCCTCTGCTCCCCGAAGACCCCCGAGTTCGCGGACTGGTTGAGCCGTATCGCGATTCAATCGGCGAAGCCGTGCGGACAGGGCGACCTCGATGCCTATCTCATCCAAGCGACGCAGTCGCGGAGCGGCCTGGTTCCGCTCATTGCCGGCCGGAAGGCGCTCTTGCGGGCGTTCGTGACGGCGGCGGACGCCGTCGAGCGTTTCCCGGACGTGCGGGCGCACTTCTACCTGAACGGCGCGCCGGCGCATGTCCTGGACGTTCCGGGGAAGCCGGGTCCGGTTCCGGTCGAAGTGGACGAGAGCGATGCCGCGATGTCCGTCAACGCGATGGTGCCGGGTTGGGTGATTCAGCCGGGCTTGGAGATGGTGATCGAGGTCGATCCGAACGGGGAGGTGGCCGACAGCGTCGCCATGGCGCGCCGGATTCCGGGGGAGGGCCGTATCGAGGTGAACGTGACCGAGATGCCGGCAATGGAGTTGACGTTGATCCCGTGGGTGTGGCCCAGGGACCCCGAGGAGGAGATCCTGGACCTCATGCGGGACATCTCGGCGGAGTCGGAGGTGTTCTGGGCTACGAGAACGCTTCTGCCGGTGGACGAGATCGACCTGACGGTTCACGAGCCGGTGTTCACGTCGACGAACTCCGGTTTCGAGATTCCCTACGAGGTGAAGGCGATCCGGGCCATCGAGGGCGGGTCGGGATACTATATGGCTCTCACGTCGCAGGTGGACCGCGACAATGGCGTCGCCGGCGTGGCCCTGCGTGGCGGCTGGTCCGCATGGTCGGTGTTTCAGGGCGGAACCATCGCGCATGAGCTCGGCCACAACCTGAGCTTGGGCCACGCGCCCTGTGGCACCTCTGGCGACCCCCGGTACCCTCAGGCGGACGGGTCGGTGGGCACCTTCGGGTTCGATTTCGATACCGGGATGGAGTCGGTCGTCCATCCCAGGACCAGGGACTTCATGAGCTACTGCAACCCGGCATGGGTCGGGGCGTGGCATTTCGAAGAGATGGTCCGTCACCGCCAGAGGCAGGAAGGCGCGGGGGCCGAGGCGGGCGGCGCGGCTCAATCGAAGGCGCTGCTCTTATGGGGAGGGCGCGACGCAAGGGACGGGCTCTTCCTGAAACCGGCGTTCTGGGTGGACGCGCCGTATGCGCCACCGCCCTCCGGCGGCTCATACGAGTTGAAGGGGTGGTCGTCGTCGGGCGAGCAATTGTTCTCCGTGCGCTTCGGCATGGTCGAGTCGGAGGACGGGGACGGGCGCGCGGGCTTCGCGTTCGCGCTCCCCGCGCGTGCGGAGTGGAGCGACTTGGCGGAGGTTGCCCTGCGCGGGCCGGGCGCGTTGGCGGTGCTGAACGAAGACACCGACCGTCCCTCGGTCATTCTGAGGGACGCGGCGACCGGCCGGGTGCGGGCCATGCTCATCGACGCCCCGGCGGCGGCCATGGCCGCGAGCGCCGATGGCGCCGCTTCCTCCCTGGCGGATGGCGCCCGTCTCGTGGCGGCACGCAGTGACGGGCTGCCGGACCCCGCCGATTGGCGGCCCATGGACGCGGGCGCGAGTTCGGCCGCGGGCGACTCCGGCACGGTGGCCTCGATCACGGTCGCGCCCGCACTGGCGACGGTGGCCGTGGGGGATACGGTGCGCCTCGCGGCGACCGCGCTGGACGCCGACAGTTCGGAGGTGGATGGCGTCGAGTTCGAGTGGCATTCCGGCGATACGCTGGTGGCGGCAGTGGACCAAGCAGGCTTGGTCGCGGCGCTCGGCGAGGGTTCGACCGTTGTCACGGCAACGGCGCGCGGCGTGTCGGGCGCGGCCGAGGTGCGGGCGGAGCAACGCCCGATGTCCATCGTGTTGACGCCCGAGGCCGCAACGATCGAGGCGGGCGACACGGTGCGTTTCGCGGCGACGGCGTTCGACGTCCACGGCTCGCCCATGGAGAACGTCGACTTCGAGTGGGCCGCAAGCGACACGTCGGTGGCTTGGGCCGGCCGTTCCGGGCTTGTCTTCGGCTGGAGCGCCGGAAGCGCCACCGTCTCGGTTCGCACCGACCGCGGCGTCTCGGCCTCCGCCACCGTGGCGGTGGAGGGGGAGTTGGAGGGGGAACGGCTGGCCTTGTCGCGTCTTTACGCTCGCTTGCGGGGGTGGGAGTGGCGCGAAAGCGGCAACTGGCTCACGGACGCGCCGCTCGCCGATTGGCATGGGATCACCACGCATCAGGGAAGCGGCAAGGTCTCCGGCGTGGACCTTCGGGCGAACGGCCTGAGAGGGCAGTTGGGTCCCGAACTGGGAGAGCTGACCGAACTGGAACGCCTCGAACTCGGATCCAACGCCATCCGGGGCCACATACCGCCGGAGATTTATGGGCTCGACCGACTCTGGCTGTTGGATCTTGGTGGGTTGGGCCTCACCGGTCGTCTATCGCCGGGGATCGGGAACCTCTCCCGGCTCATTCTGCTGAACTTGGACGGCAATGGGCTGTCGGGGTCCATCCCGCCGACGATCGGCCAACTGACGGGCTTGATCAGCTTGGGTCTCGCGTACAACGCCTTCGAGGGACCGATCCCGCAGCGAATCCTGGACATCGGGGATCTCGCGTCGCTCAATCTGGAAGGCAACCGGTTGAGCGGCGAAATCCCGGCGGGGCTGGGCGAACTCCGGAACCTCCAGTCGCTCGAACTGTCGCGCAACCTGCTGACCGGCGAACTGCCGCCAAGCCTCGGCAGGCTCGAACGCCTGCGGGAAATGGGCGTGGCGGACAACCGGCTGGCGGGCGAACTGCCGCCCGAACTCGGCGGGCTTCGGGCGATCGAACGGATCGCCCTGGAAAACAACCCCATGCTGCGGGGTGCCCTGCCGTCGGCCTGGGTCGAGAGGAGCCAGACGCTGGACTTGACGGTTGGAGGCACGGAGGTGTGTGCTCCCCGGCACCCGGGGGCCGTGGGCTGGCTGCGCATGAACGACCTGACGTTCATTCCGGTGTGCGCCGGGGGGGAAGCCGCGTTCGCGTATCTCGTGCAGGCCGTCCAGTCGCGGCAGTATCCGACCCCGCTCGTCGCGGGCGAGGACGCGCTGCTGAGGGTCTTCATGTCCACCGACGGCCACGCGGACATGCCGCGGGTCAGGGCCACCTTCCACGCGGACGGTCGGATCGTGCACACGGCCGACATCCCGGCGGGCGAAGCGCGCATTCCGCCGGAGATCGACGAGGGGGACCTGTCGAAGTCGGCCAACGCGGTCGTTCCGGGAGAAGTCGTGCAACCCGGCCTCGAAATGGTGATCGAAATCGATCCGGACGGCACCCTGGACGAGGGGCTCGGCATCCCCGGCCGGATTCCGGCCGAGGGCCGGGCTCCGGTCGACGTGCGCGCGGTTCCGGCGCTCGATCTCACGGCGATCCCCTTCCTGCAGGCCGACAACCCGGACTCCACATTGCTGGAGCGGGCGGGCGCGCTCGAAGCCGACACCAGCGTATTTGGGCTGGCGGACGAGCTTCTGCCGGTCGGCGAACTCGCCGTGACGCTGCACGAGCCCGTTTTGACCACCTCGGAGTTCGCCGGAAACCTGCTGCACGAAACGGAACTCATTCGCGTCGTCGAGGGCGGGGACGGCTACTTCATGGGCCTCTTCGGCCACATTCGCTCTGGCGTCATCGGAGAAGCCTCCTACATCGGAGGCAGGAGCTTCGTGTCCCTCGCGCACGCTGGCGTGATCGCTCACGAACTCGGACACGCGATGAACTTGCGGCATACGTCGTGTGGGGTTGGCGGCGACGATCCGAACTATCCCTGGCGGGACGGAAGGACGGGCTCGTGGGGATACGACTTCGCCACGGGCGCGTTGGTGCCGCCGGAAGCCACCGACGTCATGGGATACTGCGGCCGGCAGTGGATCAGCGGCTATCACTTCTCGATCGCGCTTGACCACCGCCTGCGCACCGAGGCGGCAACGGCACCCCCCGCGGTGGCGGGACCGGCGCTGCTCGTCTGGGGTGGCGTCGATGCCGACGGCCAGCCCTTCCTCAAGCCGGCGTTCGTCGTGAACGCGCCGCCCACCCTGCCCGCTCCGGGCGGCGACCACCGGTTGACCGTCCTCGCGCGCGACGGAAGGACGCTGTTCTCGGTCAGCTTCGACATGCCCGAGACCTCGCATCTGGACGGAGCATCGTCGTTCGTATTCGCCATCCCCGCGCCCGAGGGTTGGGCGGGCGCCATCGAGCGCATCATGCTCGACGGACCCGGCGGGGCCGCCGCCCTGGACCCGGAGACCAGCGCGCCCGCCATCATCGTCCGGGATCCGGCCGATGGGCGCGTGCTCGGCCTGCTCGCCGATCCGCCGCCCGCCCTGCTGCCATCCGCGGACGGCCGGGGGAACTCGCCGTTCTCGGGCTTGGACATCGCCGTCAGCGGCGGGCTGCCCGAGGTGTGGCAGGAGCGACGTTGACCGAGCCGCTCCCGACCAGACGGGACGCCTTTGGGGGGTCGAAGGAGGAGCGGAGCCAACCCTCGCCAGAGCTTCCGTGTTATACACGGGGACACCATTTGTCAACGCTGTTGAAGGCGGGGCTGTAACCCCGCGTCGGAGGGCCGGAAGGGCTGGGCAGTGTGCTGCCGGACGGGTTGGTGAGTGTTGGCTGTGTTTCGGGCTGGAGAGCACGGGGAAGGTGCTCGGAGGCACGGTCGACGCCAACCTTGCCCAGGAGTGCCAAGGGGAGCACAGCCTCCCCTCGGCAACCGCTACCGGGTTCGAAGGGCCGGAGTCCCTCGCCAGCCGCGATGTTCAACATCGCGTGTGCTGTATGTGGACGCCCCCGGTTGGGCAAGCGTGGATTCAGAA